>PKEA01000062.1 GCA_002862805.1 Flavobacteriaceae bacterium
GATTGTTCTGTCGTTTCCTTCAATAGATTTTCCTACCAAAACTACTTTAGCCTTGAATTCTTCTTTTGAAGCTTGTGGAACTGTAAAAACAATATTTTGATTTTCTTTAACTTGAAGAATGTCTTTTTCAAAAACTGCTAATTCAACATGTAAATGATCAGTATCTACAATTTCTAAAATAATATCTGAAGGAGCCATAAACATTCCCACATTAGCATTCATAACCGTTACATCACCAGCAATTGGTGCATAAATTGTAATAGTTGAAGTCAAATTTCCTTTCTGAACTTGAGCTGGAGAAATGTTTAATACTTGCAGTTTCTTTTTTAAACTTTGGTACATTCCATTAGCTCTTTTGTAATCACTTTCTGCTTTTAAATAGTTTTTTTGGGAAGTGATTTTTTCATTATATAAGGTTTTTTGTCTTTCGTATTCAGATTTTAAATAACTGATTTGCTCAGCCACTTCTAAATAATCTTTCTGAATGTCTATGAATTCAGTGTTTTCAAGAGTTACTAAAGCTTGTCCTTTCTTGACTTTATCACCAATTAACAAATGAGTTGATTTGATATAACCACCTAAAAATGAAGTGATTTTAACTCTATTTTCTGGTGGAACATCAATTTTTCCTGTAGCTTTTACACAAACATTAAAATCTTGTTCCATTGGAGAACCAATTTCCATTTTCATGGTTTGAAATTGTGCTGCCGAAATTGAAATTTCGTCTTCATTTTTTGCAACAGTTTCTTCTGTGATTTCTTGTTTACAAGCCGTTAAGAGTAATCCTGATAGAAATATATATAGTAGCTTTTTCATTTTAATTTAAGGTTATGTATTGTAAATTTAATTGTGTTAAGTTGTATTGTAAAAGAGTTTCTAAATAATCCATTTGAATGGAAGTTGCATTTTCTAAACTCATTATATATTGAAAAAAGTCAATTTCTCCATGTTTGTAGCTCATGTCTGCTACTTTTATGATTTCTTCGGATAATTTCTTTCCATATTGATTATAATAATTGATTCCTTCTTGAAATTTTTCTAAAGTTTGTTTCTGTTGGCTTAAATGTGCTTCGATTTTAAACATTTCATTTTCTTTTTGAGCTTCCCAACTTTGTAATTCAATTTTAGCCACTTTGTTTTTGGCCACATTTCCATTATAGAATAAAGGTATTGAAATTCCTACTTGAAATCCATATAAAGAAGAAGATAAACCAGTGTTTTTTCCTTGAAAATATTCTAAATGTAAATCGGGTAAAGCTTGTTGTTTTTGAAAGGATATTTGTTTTTTATAAATATCTGTAACATTCTCATAATATGAATTGTATAATTCTTTATTATTAGTATTACTTAAATTATTTTCTGCTTTTAATTCTGTTGAAGAAATTACTAATTTTTCATCCGATTGCACCAAAGATTTAAGCTTGTCATAAAACCCAATTTTATCTTTTTTAATTTGATTTAATTTGGTTTTAATTTGACGAAATTTAGCTTGAGCTGTGATTTTTTCCAAGTAATTACTTTCTCCTAATTCGAATCTTCTATCACTTGCTTTTGAAAAATTTTGATACAAACTATCTAAATAATTGTATAATTTTTCTTGATGTTGTACAAATACGATTTGATTATAAACTGTAGAGATTTCACGAGTCAATTGACTTTTCTGTAAATTCAAATTTGAGTTTTCTTTCTCATATTCAGCTTGTAATACTTTCTTGTGCGCACCATAAACCGTTGGAAATGCAAAACTTTGTTGCACTCCAAAAACTTTTAATGGTTCGTTATTCACCGCTAAATTATTTTGATCATAACTGTAATAAACATTCGTTTTGTCAATAGAATATGCTGTTTTTATGGATGCTTTTGCTTTATCTACTTGCAATTGCATTGCTTTGATATTGTTGTTATTCGCAATTCCTTTTGATACTAAACTATCTAATTCAGGGTTATTGTTTTGAGCAAATCCGAAACCGGTAAACATAAAAAACAAAATGATATAAGTTCCTGATGTATGTTTTTTGAATTTTGGCTTTTTAAATTCTTTGGTATCCATAATTTTATATAAAACAGGTAAAACTAACATAGTTAATAAAGTAGCTGTGAATAAACCACCAATTACAACCGTTGCTAAAGGTCTTTGTACTTCTGCTCCAGCTGATGACGAAATTGCCATTGGAAGAAATCCTAAAGCAGCAGCAGCAGCTGTTAATAATACTGGTCGTAATCTATCTGTTGTACCTTTTAGAATTAATTCATCTATGTTTTTCATTCCTTCATGTTTTAATTCTTTGAAATGTTCTATTAATACAATTCCGTTTAAAACGGCTATTCCAAATAAAGCAATAAATCCAACTCCAGCTGAAATACTGAAAGGTAAATCGCGAATCCATAAAAATAAAACGCCACCAACTGCAGATAAAGGAATCGCTGAATACACCATTAAAGCCTCTTTGACAGAACCAAAAGCAAAATACAATAAGATAAATATCAAAAATAAAGCTATTGGAACAGCGATTAATAGACGAGCTTTGGCACTTTGAAGGTTTTCAAATTGTCCACCATAAGTGACTCTATAACCTGTTGGTAATTTGATTTTAGTATCCACAATATTCTGAATATCATCAACAACACTTTGTAAATCTCGGTTTCTAACGTTAATTCCAACGACAATTCTTCTGTTGGTATTATCTCTTGAAATTTTGGCTGGACCAGTTGTGTATTCAATATTTGCTAATTCTTGCAACGGAATTTGTTGTCCATTTGGAGCCGAAACATATAAATTTTGAACATCTTGAATTCCAGAACGATTTTCTTTATCTAGACGAATTACCATGTCGAAACGTTTTTCACCTTCGAACACATTTCCAACTGTTTTTCCTGCGAAAGCTAAAGATAAAACATCATTTAAATCCGCTATATTCATCCCAAATTGAGCGATTTTTATTCTGTCATACGTTACAGCCATTTGCGGTAAACCTTCTGTTTTTTCGATAATAATATCCGAAGCACCTTCTACGTTTTTAATCGCTTTGGCAATTTCGTCTGCTTTTCGGGCTAAGACTTCTAAATCATCACCAAAAACTTTTACAGCAACATCTGAACGTGTTCCTGAAATTAGTTCGTTAAAACGCATTTCTATAGGTTGCGTGAATTCGATTTCCATGTTTGGAATCTTCTTTTCGATGGCTTCTTTGATTTTATCGGCTAATTCGTCTTTTGTATCAGCTGAAACCCATTCTGATTTTGGTTTTAATTTGACAATCACATCACTTTCTTCCATACTCATTGGATCTGTTGGAACTTCTGCAGCTCCTATCCTACTAACTACTTGATCAACTTCTGGAAAGTTTTTTAAGATGATTTGTTCGATTTTTGTTGTTGTCTCAATAGTTTTGGTTAAAGAAGTTCCAGTTTTTAAAACCGGTTGAATTACGAAATCACCTTCATCTAAAGTTGGAATAAATTCACCACCCATCGTCATAAATAAAGTTATAGCTAAAGCTAATAAACCTAAAGCACCATATAATACCTTTTTTGTATTGGCTATTGCCCAAGTTATGGAAGGTAAATACCAAGAATTCAATTTATTGATTAATTTATTGGAAAGTGAATTTGGATTTTCAGCAGTTGGTTTTAAGAATAATGATGAAACCACTGGGACATAAGTAAAACAGAATAACATAGCGCCAACTAAAGCAAAACTGAAAGTCATTGCCATAGGTTTAAACATTTTTCCTTCAACACCAGAAAGCGATAATATTGGAATAAATACTATTAAGATGATTAATTGACCAAAAACAGCCGAATTCATCATTTTTGAAGCACTTTTATACGTTATTTCATCAATTTGAACTTGTCTGTCTTCTTTAGATAGTCCAACTAAATGTTTGGATTTATGAGCGATTTGAAAAGCTATAAATTCGACTATAATTACAGCTCCATCTATTATAATTCCAAAATCAATGGCACCTAAACTCATTAAGTTGGCATCAATTCCGAAAATATTCATAAATGAAATTGCAAAAAGTAAACATAATGGAATTACTGATGCAACCACTAATCCTGAACGCCAATTTCCTAATAATAAAACCACTACGAAAATTACAATCAAACAACCTAAAATAAGATTTTCAGCAACTGTGAACGTTGTTTTTCCAACTAATTCACTACGCTCTAAAAATCCGTTAATAAAAACACCTTTTGGTAATGTTTTCTCGATTTCTATAACTCTTGCTTTTACATCATCAATTACTTGTTTAGAATTTCCTCCTTTTAGCATCATGACTTGTCCTAAAACCTTTTCACCTTCACCATTTCCTGTGATGGCTCCAAAACGATTGGCTGAACCATAACGAACATTGGCTACATTTTTAACATAAATAGGATTTCCATTTATATTTTTTACGACAATATTATTGATATCTTCAATCGATTTTACTTTTCCTTCTCCACGAATGAAATAACTTTGATTCGTTTTTTCTATATATGCTCCACCAGCAATACTGTTATTACTTTCTAAAGCTGTGAAAACATCATTGATTGAAATATCCATTGCTTTAAGAGCTGAAGGTGTTATTGCAACTTCATATTGTTTTAGATATCCACCCCAAGTATTAATTTCCACAACTCCATTTATACCCGATAATTGACGTTTAACTACCCAATCTTGTAAGGTTCTTAAATCGGTTACCGAATATTCATCTTTATATTCTGGTTTTACTTCTAAAGTGTATTGATAAATTTCACCTAAACCTGTTGTAATGGGTCCCATTTCTGGAGTTCCAAAACCATCTGGAATTTTTTCTGAAGCTGATTTTATTTTTTCGGCAATTAGTTGTCTTGGTAAATACGTTCCCATTTCGTCAGTAAAAACTATTGTTACTACTGATAAACCAAATTTTGAAATAGAACGAATTTCTTCCACTCCAGGTAAATTAGCCATTTCTAACTCAACCGGATAGGTAATATATTGTTCAATATCTTGAGTAGAAAGATTTTGAGAAGTTGTGATGACTTGAATTTGGTTATTGGTAACATCAGGAACAGCACCAATGGATATTTGAGTGATTGAATACACTCCAAAACCCGCAATTCCTAAAATAAATAATAGAACTATGAATTTATTTTTTAAGCTAAAAGCTATGATTTTTTCTAACATTATAAGTAAATTGAAAAATTACTGAATAGTACTTATCTCTTTTTCAGATAAATACAATTAATAAGATAGAAATTAATTAAAATCTCTAAACAATAAAATGTTAGGCTATTTTTGGCGGAAGCCAAATTGAAGTAAATAAGTTTGATTTAAAGTAATTCTTATAAAAAAACTCTTTTTTTACCGAAATTAAAGTTTTAATAATTTCAAGTTGAAAGTTTAAAACAGGAAAAGTAAATAATACATTCACAGTATTATCAAATGTTTTAAAAGGTAAGTTTTGGTGTTCGGCTTGATTGTTTTCTGAACTTTTTGAATAATGAAACTTTATAAAATCTATAAAAGAAGTTGATTTTGTAGCCACTTCATTTTTATGTTCGTTATAATGCTCTATTAAATTTGGAATTTTCAAGAATTGCCCTATTGATGTGTTGGCACACAAAAATATTGTTATTAGAAAAATGGCAATTACTTTATTCATCCTGTAAAATTAGTAAAAAAAATACTTTACTATGTAACTTAAATCACACAAATATAAGCTAGTTATCTTTAAGAAAGATTAAGAGTTACTTAATTTATTCTTTAGGAAAACTTAAGATTATAGTAGTTCCTTTATTTAATTGTGATTCTATGTTTATTGTTATGTTTAATAATTCGCAAAGTCTTTTTACTATTGATAATCCTAAACCAGTTCCTTTAATATTAGGGTGATTTAAACTTTCTGATCTAAAAAAAGAATTGAAAACTTTATCTTTATCTTCTTCTGAAATTCCTATTCCTTCATCAGTAATACTGCATGTTACAATATTACCTTCATTATACAGCTTAACAATAACATTTGAGCAGTCTTCAGAGTATTTTAAAGCATTTGAAAAGATATTACTCAGTATTATGGAAACCAAATTATAATCGGATTGAATATAAAAATCTTCCTCAAATTCATTACTAATTTTACATTGTTTATCTTTTATTTTTTGAGAAAAACGTGCAGATGTATCTAATAAAAGCGCATTTAATAATATGCTTTCCGATTTAATATTTTGTTTTTCGTTTTCAAAACGAGCTAATAATAACAATTGATCAACTAAAATATTTAATCGATCTACTTCTTTAATACAGAAATTTATTTTTGATTCATATTCCTGTTTTTCACGTGGTTTTCTTATTAAAACTTCAAGAGTACCTTTAATTACCGCTAGAGGAGTTCTTAATTCATGAGAAGCATCTGATGTAAACTTTTTTTCACGTTCAACAGCTTTTTCGATACGATCTAACAGTTCGTTAATTTGATTGGAAAGTTGGTATAACTCGTCTTTGTTTTGAGGTAATGGAATACGTTTTGATAAATTATCTCTTGTTATAGAATTTGCAGTTGATGTAATTAAATTAATTGGTTTTATACTTCTGCCAGCAAAAAAGCGAGCAATAATAAAAAGTACAATTAGAATAATTGGAAAAGAAATCAATAACACTTTTTGAAGAATAAGTACAATATCAAAATCATCAATTGACATGGCTATAATTACATAAGCAATAAGTTTATTATTTTGAATTATTGGCTTTTGGATTTGCCTTATTGGTTCATTATTTAAGGTTGTATTAAAAAAAGTATTGTTTTTATCATCTGTTTGAAGAACTAAATTTATACTCTTTAAATTAGGTGATTTATCTATTAATTCTCTATTGCTATCTAAAAACTGAACAAAAACTGGGTTTATGTCAACCGTATTATGTTCTCTTGCAGCCCATTGATCTACCTGAATTAAATAAGTGTCATTAGAATCAATTTTAACATCATCAATATGTTTTTGAAGCTCAATATGTAATTCTTCATTTATATGTCTATCTACACTTAATTTAACAATTTGATAGATAAACAAAAAAACAACGGCGATAAGAACAGCTCCACTTACAATGTAATTGAAAGCAATTCTATTTTTAAATGAAAAAGAAAAATAATTAGTCATTTGCGATATAGCCAACTCCTCTTATGGTTTTTATAAGTTCTTGATCTTTAGTTAAATTTAGTTTTTTTCTTATGGCATTTATGAAAACATCAATTACACTCGTATCATATTCAAAATGAATGTTCCAAACCTCTTCAATTATTGCTTTTCTAGTACAGACTTTACCTTTATTTTGAACGAGATATGCTAAAAGTTCAAACTCTCTTTGTGTTAAATTTACCTCATTATCATCTATAAAAGCCTGAAACAACCCTTTATTTAATGTAATGTTTCCAAGTTTTAAAATAGTATTTTCTTTTTTTTCTCTAAAATGAATTTTTATACGCTCTAAAAGTTCATCAAAACTAAACGGCTTTTTAATATAATCGTTTGCACCTGCTTTTAATCCTTCAATAGTTTCCTGAACAGTGTCTCTTGCTGTTAAAAAAAGAATTGGTACTAAATTATTTTGAGTGCGTATTGCTTTACAAACTTCTAATCCACTCATTTTTGGTAATATCCAGTCTAGTAGAATCAAATCAATATTAGAATGTAGAGCCTTTTCTAATCCATCTGTACCATTATTTGCAGTACTTACCGTAAAGTTTTCTTCTTCTAAACCTTGTTTTAAAAAGTTTGAAATACCAATTTCATCTTCAACGATTAAAATGTGCATGATTATAATGTTATTGTTCTACAAATTTAAGTCCGAAAGTTACAATATTTGCATTTAACCCATCATTTCTATCATAATGGCTCAATCGTAAATCAATATTTTTTAATCCGAATTTTAGTATTTTAAAAGACGTAAAAATATCAGTATATCCTACGCCAAGACCATATTGATTGGCATTAAAAGTAGACAAATCATAATCTGATGTATAATATTTTTCAGTTGATAAATGCGTTTCAAAAGGGGCAAAATATTTAGATTTATCTTGAGCATAATATCTATAAGATGGGTAAACAGTAAATTTATCAGTCACTTTAACAGGAAGTTCAATACTAGCAGTATGTGCTGTAATTCCCCAATTGTCCCAATAATATCTATAATATGTTCTAACTGTTACTCTTTCATTTAAATAATAATTTAAACGACCACCAACCGGTATTTTAAATCGAGAATTGGGTAAACGTTCTATATCGTCAGCTAATTGATACACACCTTGATTTTGTGTTGATGTATACACTGGAATATACTGTGCATCTCCAATGTAATAATTTGCTTTATCAGCAAAATATACTCTTTGATAAGGAGTAGATAACATTCCTTGTTGAGATAAAATATCAAAAAATAATGAAAATTGCATTTTTTTAGTAGCTACTTGAGAAAAACCAAAAGAGGCAGAATACGAATTTCTATTGGTACCGCTCCAACTAGAAAAATCAGAAGGTAAATAACTTGTAGTAGCATTACCGTTTTGATCTAAAACTGTAATTCCACTAAAATATCCATTATTTTGAAAGTTGGTTCCATATTTTGAAAACTCACTTAATTCAGTTGGATAAATTGGTCTCCATTGATCTAAATATACATTTCCTTTAATTGATATTTCAGAATTTTTATCATTAAATAGTTTTGTTATTCCACCACCAAAACCAATTGAGGTATAATCGTATTCATTTGAAAAAGCAACATCTGCGTTCCAAATAAAATTTCGATCATCACTACTATGACTATAATTTGCAACTACAGACGCATAAACATCTGATGCTGAAGCTCCTGAACTAGCTTGCCAAGGTGTTCCTGTAGGGCCAGTTGCTGAATCTCTGTCATCATCATCGTCATCGTCACCGCCTCCAGAAGCTCCAGAAGCATTAAAAGGATTTATGTTACTTGACGAGGCTGAAGTGTATGCAGAAAGTCCAACATCGATAGTTAAAACATCATCATCGTTCATTGGTATTGCTACTACAATATTTGAAGCTAAATCTGTTAAGTCTTCAGTACCTATTCCGCCTGAAACAGCAGAATGAATACCATCTTGTTTATAATAACTAAGTAAAAAATCTACTTCGGTGCTCTCTAAAACACGTTTTTTGTATGTAACCGAAGTTGAATCTGTTTCTTGTGCAAAAGAAAAGATTGAAACAAACAGAACTAAAAAGGATAATTTATATTTCATTTAATTCTAATTTATTAATTACAGCCGCAACCACCGCCAGTTTTTCCGCCATTAGCTCCTGCAGCAGCTTCTCTATAGACTTGAAACGTAGTTTCATATCGCTCAGAACTTCTGGCTGATAATTTCATATCGGGGTCATTAATGTATTGTTTGTCATATTCTTTTACAGAATTGCATGAAAAAAATGCAGTACAAACTATAAATAACAGAATAGCTTTTTTCATTTTATAGAGTATTAATTATTTTTTAAATCGATATGTTTTGAAACATGAATGGCTCCTTTATCATCAACGATAATGCATTCAATTCCATTTAATTGGTTTACTAAATCTAGCCCTACTTCTATTCCCATTACAAAAATGGATGTTGCTAAAGCATCGGCTAATTCTGTTTTTTTGGCAAATACAGAAACACTTACAATTCCGCTAGATGGATATCCTGTTCGTGGATCTATAATGTGTGAATATCTCGTTCCATTAAAAGTTACATATTTTTCATAACTTCCAGAAGTTTCTACTGCACTATCTATTAAGGGAAAAGTAGCAAACACTTTGTTTTTATTCATTGGGTTAATAATTCCAACGGTCCAAGGTGAACCATCTAATTGATTTCCCCAAGTATTAATATCTCCAGAAACATTTACAACACCTGCTTTACAACCTTTTTCTTGTAATAAATGTTTTATTTTATCGGCAATATAACCTTGGCCTATTCCGCCTAAACCCAACTTCATTCCTTTATTTTTAAGGAAAACAGTAGTGTCTTTACTGTTAAAAATTATGTTTTGATACCCCACTTTTGCTACCGAATTTTTAATTTCTTCTTCTGTAGGCATTTGCTTCATGCTTCCGTCGAATTTCCATATTCTATCCATAGATGCATAACTAATATCAAAAGCACCATTAGTAAGTTTAGAAATCTTTACAGCTCTTTCCAATAAATCAAAAACTTCAAAATCAACTTTTACAGGTTGAATTCCTGCATTTTGATTAATTTTAGAAACTTGAGTAGTAGGAATCCAATCTGAAATTAAATGTTCTATTCTTTTTACTTCTCCAATAGCTTCTTTACAAAAGAAATTTCCCTCAACAGTATCTTTGCTAATCACCGTAATTTCAAAAGGACTTCCTAATACGGAATATTTCTTCTTATGCACAATTTGCCCAAAAGAAGTAATAGAGCTAATTAGTAAAAGACATAATAAATTTTTCATTATTTTTATTTTTCTACAGCATGAATCATTTTAATGTATTCTTCAGGAGAAACATTTTTATACCCCATTTTGCTTAAAATTTTACCCGATTTATCTAAGATAACAACTAAAGGAAAACTTCCTTCTACATTATATTTCTCGGCTAATTTTCTGTTTTTTTCTGTTTGACTATCTTCTAGTTGATTTGCTTTTTTTCTAGGAAAATCAGCTTTAACAATAATCCATTTTTCATCTGCTTCCTTTTTAAAAGCTTCTGATTGCCAAATATTTCGATCTAATTTTATACACGGAGCACACCAATCAGAACCTGAAAAAACAAGTATAATATTTTTGTTTTCTTCATTTGCCAGCTGTTTTGCTTCTTCAAAGTCAAATTTCCAATCTTGGGAAAAAACTAATGAACTAAATAAAACTGTAGCTATTAATAAAATATTTTTCATTGTTTCTAAATTTAGAAGTACAAATTAACACTTTTTTTAAGATGATTAAAGCCAAGAATTTGAAATTTAAGTAAAACTTAAGTAAACTATTTTACTATTTGAGGAAAACCGTAATTATTAAAGCTTTCTTTTTTTTATTTTAGCTTGAAATTTAAAGAGTAAATTATTGTTTTTTATTACATTTGGTAATTAGCATTCTTATTAAGAATAATATTTTCAAAATAGAAATCATTTAGAATTAACTTTTATGGAATTACCAAAATATCACGAAACTTTTCTACCAGTTTTAGAAACTTTAAATACAGTAGAATCTATTAATAATAGAGAATTAATTTCGAAAGTACGTGATAATTATTATTCTCACTTACCACAGGAACTTCTTAATAAAAAAACCAGTTCTGGGGCTAATGTATTATTAGACAGAATAAGTTGGGGAAAATCATATCTAAAAATGGCAAAATTTGTTTCTTATCCAAAAAGAGGTACGGTCCAAATAACAAAAAAAGGAAAGGATATACTAAACTTTGGTATTTTGTCTCTCCACGATCTACAAAACGATGATGATTTTATTAAACATAGAGAAGCTGTTAAAAGTAAAAAAGAAAACGAAATTGAATTAGATGTCATAAATGTTGAAAATGCATCTCCTCAGGATTTAATAGATTCTGGGTTTTCTTCTATAGAAACTGAAGTTAAGACAGAACTTTTAGAGAAGCTAAAAGAAATAGACCCATATTATTTTGAAAAAGTAATATTAATACTTTTAAAGAAAATGGGATATGGGGATTTTATAGAGACTTCCAAATCAGGCGATGGTGGTATTGATGGAATTATTAATGAAGATAAATTAGGCTTGAAAAGATATATACTCAAGCAAAGCGATACAATGAAAATAAGGTTCGTGAAAAAGATATAAGAAATTTTATTGGAGCTATGAGTTGTGATACCAGAAAAGGTGTCTTTATAACAACTTCTTCATTTGATGATTCAGCAATTAAAAAAGCAAGAGAAGCTCATCATTCAATAATTTTAATTGATGGAACAAAATTAGTTGATTTAATGCTTCAATTTAATGTTGGTGTACAAATAAAGACAGTCTACGAAGTCAAAGAATTAGATAATGATTTTTTTGATGGAGAATAAAATAAATTATTTAAACCAACCCATTATATTTCCTTACAAACCATTCTGTACCAAGAGAAATAGCTAATAAAATTAAAAGCCATTTTAAGTCAATTAGCGGAGATTTCTGTACAACTTGCTTAGCAATTGGTTTGTATTGTTCGTCTTTGGTTAAAACGTCTATTAAACTAGCAATTTGATTAGTGTAATACACATTTCCGTTGGTATTCTTAGCCAATTGTGTCAGTTGGTCTTTGTTTGGGTTTACAAATTGCTTTTCGCTGTTGTAGTTCAAAACTTCAAAACTACCGTTAAATACCTCTTTTTGTTTTGTTTCTCTAACCGTAAACGAATAATTTCCTGCTTCTAAATCGTTAAATACAACTTCAAAATCGGTGTTGGTTTTAATAAAATTGTATTTCAATGCTTTTTTAGTTGATTGGTTTATCAATGTTATTTCCAGAAGTGCATCAGCATCAAATTCATAGTTTTTATTGAAATATTGTGCTTTAATGCTAATGTTTTCGCCCGTATTATAAAAGTTTTCATGTTGTACAACCAAACTCTTTTTAACATCGTTTGAAATCAAATACTGAATGGTTTTATCCATAAACAAATCGAAATCTTTAAAGTCATTCTTTGCTAAATAGGTTTCGCTACGCCATTTCCAAAGATTTTCACCAAATAAATAAGAAGTTCGTTGTTTATTAACTTCGGTAAAAGCCATTAAAGGTGTTTCTAAAGTAACGTTTCGAACACGAGCAAAAAGCAATGTTTCTATTTTAGTTTTGGGAACTATGGAAACAAATTTATTTTCTAATGGAGAAAAGTTTTCAAAACCAATATTTTCTTGAGAAAAGTGGGTAAATGATGAATTAAAATTGGCTGAATAATTCTCTGTTTGATTGGTGCTTTGAAAAGCAAAATCTTCTTGATTTTTGTTTAAAAAAGTAAAATCGGTATGCTTTCCTGTAATGATAAAACAATTTGAATTGCTCTTTTTAATGTGATCAAAAACCGATTGAAATTTAGAATTGGGTTGATAAATTATAAATAAATTATATTTATCTAATGATTTGATTTCCTTAACATTAACTACAATTACTTTACGTTGTTCATTGATTTCAATGCTTCTTTTTAATGCGCTAATATCAGGATGAACAATATCAGTTATTAAAGCAATTTCACTTCGCTGATCTAAAATTTCAACCGCGAAAAATTTAGAGTTATTGGTTTTGTTTTTTTCTGTTGACAAAGGCGCAATAACTGCTGTATATTTTTGAATTCCAACTTTAGTTGCAGGCAATAATGCATTTACTGTAATTGCTCTATTATCTTTGGTAAATCTTACTTTTTCTTTAAAAACAACCTGATTTCCCTGCAGGATTGAAAACGTACTTTCAACCGCTTGGTTTCCGTTGTATTGCAAAAAGATTTCGACAGGAAATTTATTCTTTAAAAAAGCGTATTTATTCACGTTGATTTGCGCTACTTTTAAGTCAACAACAGTTGTTGTATCGCCTAATATTACAGGGTTTACCGAAATATTATCAGGAAAAGCATATACATAATCATTTCCTTGTGTTTGATTTCCATCGGTTAATAAAACAACAGGATATTTCTTGTTACGATACAATTGCTTTAGTTCTTTGGCAACATTGTCAATACGAGTTTGCTTTCCTTTAAAATCAGGACTTTCAGACGATTTTAAACCTTCATCAAAAGTATACGCTTGAACGGCATATTTATCGTCAAGACCTTTGTCTTTAAGAATTACGTTGAATAATTCGGTTACTTTAGAAGTGTTCTCTAATTCAGAAATAGAGCTAGAATTATCTACAATTATAGGTAAAGGAATTTTCTCTATTTCGTTGATTTTTCTATTGATTATAGGGTTTATAAGCAATAGCAGAATTGTAAAAATGGAAATAAAACGTAAAAAAGCCAAAAACAAAGTCACTTTTGACCTGTTTTTGGCTTTGTATATATAGTGATAAAACGACAATAATGCAGCGATAACTACTGAAAGTACTAGAAGCAAGATTGTGGATTTGGTCATTATTTAGTTTAAATGTTTAATGAGGGTTATAAGTTTAAAAGGGTTTGTGGTTACTTTATACTTGCTTTTTGTGATTTATACAAACCATCAATTAGCATATTAACTTCCGTTATTTTTTCTCTTATTTGAATATACTCATTTTCATTAATATACTCAAAATCATAACATAATATAACTTGATTTAATAATTCTAGTGATGAACTATATGCAATTTCGGTAAAACGTGCTTTATCTTTAGACGAATTTCTTCCTGAACCTTCCGCTAAATTGGATGCTATTGAAATAGAACAACTTCTCATTTGACTTGTTAAACCAAAAACTTCGTCTTTAGGAAAATGCTTAGATACTTTATAAATTAATACAGCTAATTCTCTCCCTTTTTGCCAAGCAATTAGCTTTTCAAAACTAAATACTCTCATTTAAAAATATTTTATTTCAACGCAATTCCTTTTAACCTTTTAAACGCTTAAACTTGTTACCTTTTTAAGTAAGCATTCCTCCATCAACATTAATAACTTGTCCGGTTACATAAGCACTCATGTCAGAAGCTAAGAATACACACACATTTGCAATATCTTCAGGAGTTCCACCTCTTTTTAACGGAATAGATTCTCTCCATCCTTTAACAGTGTCTTCGTTTAATTTTGCAGTCATTTCAGTTTCAATAAAACCTGGAGCAATAGCATTTGAACGAATATTTCTAGAACCTAATTCTAAAGCGATTGATTTAGTAAAACCAATCATACCTGCTTTAGAAGCTGCATAATTTGCTTGTCCAGCGTTACCCTTCACTCCTACCACACTACTCATATTAATGATAGAACCTTTACGGTTTTTCAACATTATTTTTTGTACTGCTTTAGTCATGTTAAATACTGACTTTAAGTTGATTTCAATAACCGCATCAAAATCTTCCTCACTCATTCTCATTAACAAGTTGTCTTTTGTAACACCTGCATTATTAATTAAGATATCAATAGTACCAAAATCGGTAATAACATCATCAATTAATTTTTGAGCTTCGTTAAAATCAGCAGCGTTTGATTTATAACCTTTAGCTTTAACACCTAAAGCATTTAATTCGTTTTCTAAAGCTGTCGCTGATTCTACAGACGAACTGTATGTAAATGCAACATTAGCACCTTGCTGAGCAAAAACTTCAGCAATACCTTTACCAATACCTCTACTGGCACCTGTTATAATAGCAACTTTACCTTCTAATAGTTTCATAATAAATTTATATACGTTTGGTTTGTTTCAATTAAAGTTCAAATATAGGAATATTTTAATCTTTTAAAAAAAGTAAGTTTTAGATTAAACCTTTTTTATTAGTTTTGGTCTAAAGTACAATGCATAATTAATGACGCAAATAAAACGTAATTTTAATTCGGTTTACAACGAGTACCATCTTTTGGTATATAACGTTGCGCTTAATTATGCACAAAACATTGAAGATGCTGAAGAAATTACGCAAGATGTCTTTTTAAAAGTAAACGAATCGTTATCTGATTTTAAAGAAAATTCCTCTATTAAAACATGGTTATACCGAATTACAATTAATCAATCTTTAGACTTTATAAAAAAGAAAAATAGCAAAAAAAGATTTTTTATCTTTGGGAAAAAGAGTCAGAATGAGTTTGAATTGACAAATGTTTCTAATTTTGAACATCCCGGAATACTTTTAGAACAACAAGAAGATGCAAAAGTTTTATTTTTAGTGATTAATACTTTGCCAGAAAATCAAAAAACAGCATTTATTCTTTCAAAAGTTGATGGATTGAGTAATCCTGAAGTTTCAGAAATTATGGAAATAAGTATATCTGCAGTTGAATCTTTAATTTTTAGAGCAAAAAAGGAACTAAAAGAAAAATTATCAAATAAATTTGAAGAATATCACAAGAAAAAATAATTTTTTTCGTCTAAAATAATAGAAGTAAAAACTCAATTACAATGGAAAAAGATAAATGGATTGAAAATGTATTGAATAGTACAGATGGAATTACTAAAGTAAGCCCAAACGATCAGTTATTTTCTAAAATTCAATCGAGAATAAACGATCAAAAGCCTGTTGAAACTTATGTTAAATGGTTAGTGGCTGCATCAATTGTTGTGCTTCTTTCATTAAACACAACTTATTTAATTCAAAAAAACAATACAACCAAACAGAATAATAACAATATCAGCTCATTAGTTGATACTGTTAATAATCAATTATATTAAGTAAGATGACAAAAAGTAAATTATTAACTTTTGCAGTTATAGCCTTGTTTCTTATAAACATTATTACGCTATCGTTTTTGTTTTTTAAAGGACCCAGACCAGAAGGTAGGCCAGATGGTAGGCCAAAACATAGCCCTAGTGAAATTGTCATAAATGAGTTAAATTTTGATAAAGAACAAATTGAAGCCTATGAAAAGTTAATTCAAGAACATTCTTTAAAAATTAATGACTTAGATCAAAAAATTAATGAAACTAAAAATAGATTATACTTAGAATTAGCGTCTAAAGAAAATGATTCTAAAAAAGACTCTATTTTAACTATTTTAAATAAATATACTTCAGAAGTAGAACAAGTTCATTTTGATCATTTTTTAGAAATAAAAAAACTTTGTAAACCTGAACAATTAGATAATTACAATAAATTAATATTAGATTTATCAAGTATTTTTGCGCCAAATCGAATGCCAAAAAGAAATGAATAAACTTATTTATTTTTTATTCTTTTTTTCAATTCAACTTAACGCTCAGCAATCTTCTGATAGTTTATTTAAATATTGATGTATTATTTGAAGGGAATCCATTACAACTAGATTCTAGTTATATTTCTAAAGTAAATGATACTTTAAGTTTCAGTGAAATCAAATTTTATTTAACTTCATTTACATTTCAGTTTACAGATAATTCAATTTATAAAGAAGCCAATAGTTACCATTTAGTTGATGTTAAAAATCTGAAATCTCAAATATTACCTTTTTCAAAATTTCATTTTAAAAATAAAACACTAAAATCAGTTCAATTTAATATTGGAGTTGATAGTTTAATGAGTGTTTCTGGCGCATTAAAAGGCGATTTAGATCCAACAAAAGGAATGTATTGGGCTTGGCAGAGCGGTTACATTAATATGAAAATTGAAGGTAAAAGTTCAAGTTGTACAACTCGAAAAAATAAGTTTCAGTTTCATATTGGTGGTTATTTAAAACCAGAATATGCCATGCGGAAAGTTAATTTACTACTTGATAATCAAAAAGATAAAAACAAAATAGAACTAGTTATGGATTTAGGAAAGTTGTTTTCTGAAATTAAGTTAAAAGAAAATAATACTATAATGATTCCTGGCAAAGTAGCTATGAAGTTAGCTGATTTAACTACTGAAATATTCTTTATGCAATGAGAAAAAGACTTACATACAGTGTTATTGTATTGCTAATTAGTCTTATTTCATTTGGGTATGTTTTTTACGACCCTACTCCTATTTATTTAGAAATTCCAAAAAATTGGCCTAAACCTATTTATGATTTTAGTAAAAATCCTTTAACTGAAGAAGGATTTCAACTAGGACGACATTTATTTTACGACCCTATTCTTTCTAGAGATAACACAATTTCTTGTGCAAGTTGCCATTTGCAACAAACAGGTTTTACACATGTAGATCATGATTTAAGCCACGGAATTGAAGGTAAAATAGGGACTAGAAACTCTGCAACTTTAATGAATTTAGCTTGGAATACTCATTTCATGTGGGATGGCGCTGTAAATCATTTAGAAGTACAGCCTCTTGCTCCTATTGAAAGTGAAGTTGAAATGGATGAAACGCTAGAAAATATTGTTTCTAAGCTTCAAAATAATGAAAAATATGCACAAATGTTTGAAAAAGCATTTGGAACTAAAAAAATTACGGGACAGTTAACTTTAAAAGCCTTAGCTCAATTTGTAGTAATGCTTAAAACAGATAATTCTAAATACGACAAAGTCATTCGTAAAGAAGCAAATTTTACTACACAAGAGCAAAATGGTTATTCTTTATTTAAACAAAATTGTGCTTCTTGTCATCAAGAGCCATTATTTACAAATAATAGTTTTGAAAATAACGGATTAGCTATAGATAGTACGTTAAATGATTTTGGAAGAATGAAAATTACAAATAATTCAAAAGATAAATTAAAATTTAAAGTACCAACTTTAAGAAATATACAATTTACCTTTCCATACATGCACGATGGTCGATTTAATACCTTAACAGAAGTAGTAAAACATTATAATTCTGGAATACATAAAAATGAAACATTAAGTTCTAAATTATTAAAACCAATGAATTTATCCGATAATGATAGAGTTGATTTAGTTGCTTTTTTAAAAACGTTAACAGATGAAGAATTTTTATTTAATACAAGGTTTTCTTACCCAAGAGAAAATAATTGAGAAGTTATGCAAGAAATAAAAATTATTGTCGTCTAAATATTTATAACCAAAAACTTCAAACAATGAAAAAGGTAACATTATTATTTGCACTCATTGCAATCTCTTTTAACTCTTGTGCTCAAGAAAAAAAAGAAGAACGAAAAATGCCAACAGTAGATGAAATTTTTACTCAAATGGATAGTAATAAAGATAACAAGTTATCTAAAAAAGAAATAAAAGGTCCACTTAAAGATGACTTTTCTAAGGTAGACATCAATAAAGATGGCTTTATTAGTAAAGAAGAATTAAAAAAAGCACCAAAACCAGAAAGAAAAGGTCCGCCAGAAAGACAAGAAAAATAGTATTATTATAACTAAAGTAAATAATCATGAAAAAAATAGTTATGAATATAAAATTAAGTTTCATAATAATATTAACTGCTTCCACTAGTTTATTCATTTCTTGTAATAACGATAATGAAAAAGATGAAGTAGTTACTACTGGAACTTTAGATCCAGCTTACGCCGAATTTGATCCTGACGAAACAGATATTTATTTATATGGTACAAATGTAGTTATTGAAACTACCGGTAGACCAAATCATACAACAACTTATTGGGGAACATCACACCCTTTATATTTAAGTGAACCAACTGTACAAATGACTGCAGGTGGAGCAACTTTAATTACAGGTTACGATGCATCAGGTTCATTAACAGTTCCTCAAAACCCAACTTTTGCGAGTTCAACAACGGCAACTTCATTAAATCATGTTGGAATTGCTGTAAGTGGTGCAGCCATTTTTAATGATTCTGAAGGTAATGGACCTTTATCATCAGCTGCAGGAAGTCTTGATTGGTGTGGAGCTCACATTGGCCCATCGGTTTATCATTACCATTTAGAACCTAAAGCTTTTTCTTATGATGATGAAAATTTAGTTGGAGTTATTTCTGATGGTTTTTTTATTTATGGAAGAAAATGTCATTCAACTGGAACCTATCCAACTGATTTAGATGCGTCTCACGGACATACATCTACTACACAACATTCAACTACAGCAAAATATCATTATCATGTTGAAAATGAAGTATATTCTACAACAGGAAGTTATATAGTGTTTAAAGGTCCATACAAAGGAACACCAAATGCTTTTAACTAGAATAATATATATATCATTTATAATTAGTCTTTTTGGTTGTAATAATAATTCTTACAACCAAAAAGATTATTTTTCCATTATTGTACCAAAAGATAATTTAAAATTAAATACTTCAGAGGGAAATTGGTATTATAAAAATATTCCTTTCACGGGAAAAGCGATTGTAAATTATCCAAATAATAAAATTCAAGAGGAAATTCTTTATTTTAAAGGTAAAAAAAATGGAGTTTCATCAAAGTATTTTATTAATGGAACTATTCAAAAAAAATCATTTTATAAGAATAATCAATTAGATGGAATTGTAAAAACTTGGTGGGAAAATGGCAATTTAGCATCTGAATCCATTTATAAAAATGGTACTAGAAATGGCATACAAAAATCTTGGCATCCCAATGGACAAATGTCACGATTGAACACTTTAAAAAATGGAATTGAAGAAGGTCTACAGCAAGCTTGGTTAGATAACGGAAAAATATATGTAAACTGTGAAATGAAAAATGGTAGAACTTTTGGGCTTAAAAGAGCTATTCTTTGTTATGAATTAAAAGATGAAAAAGTACAATACGATGAAGAATAATGTTTTAATACTAGTTAGTTTAATTTTATTAATTGGTTGTAAAAAATTAGAACAAGAAAAAGTTCTTAGTAGAGTTGAAACTTTACCTTTTTATGATGAAGCAACATTTACTCCAAAATGGTTTGCAAATGATAATGATTCTTTAAAATATTTCCATAAAATAGCAGATTTTAATCTAATTAACCAAGACGGTGAAACCATTTCTAATAAAACATTTTCTAACAAAATTTATATCACAGATTTCTTTTTCACTACTTGTCCAGGAATTTGTCCAAAAATGACAGCAAGTATGATGGATTTACAAAAGGAATATATAAATGATGATGAAGTAATGCTTCTCTCTCATTCTGTAACTCCAGAAATCGATTCTGTTCCAACTTTAAAAGAATATGCCTTAAAGAATGAAATAGTTTCCTCAAAATGGCATTTGGTAACCGGAAATCGTAAAGAAATTTATGATTTAGGTAGAAAATCTTATTTCGTAGAAGAAGATTTGGGAAAAGAAAAAACAGCTAATGATTTTCTTCATACTGAAAATTTTGTTTTAGTAGATAAGAACAAACACATTAGAGGAATTTATAACGGTCTTAATTCAAATGATATAATTCAATTAATTACTGATGTTAAAACATTAAAAAAAGAAAAATAATTTTATGAAAAAACAATTACTTTGTTTATTTATCCTTTTTGCCCTAGGACTAAACGCACAAACAAACCCTGCAATAACGAGTTGGCTCCAAAACACAACAACAACAGGAACTTATTACCAATCTGGAAATTCTACTCCAATTTCTAATGGTATTTTAGTAAATTGTCAACAAGTAAGATATGGAACAGATTGGGTGTATATTAATGCAACCGGGATCCCAGCTTATCCTACTGGTATTTTTACTGGAGATGGAAACACAAATGTAGCAGGCAATCAAAATGCAATTTACAGGCTTCCATTAAATCCAACTCAAAATACAGGAACTCCTACTGCAACTTCTGCAGGAAATTGTGGAATTTTCATAAATGGTGTTTCATTATTTGATTACCGAGATGGGGTTGCTTGGAATAATTCTACAAACGCTTTATGTGGTGGACCAGGTAACCCAACATGCCCAGGTGGACCAGCAGCAACACAAACTTGGAACAGAGATGCAGTACCTGCTGAAAAACTAGGTTTTGATTGTGCAAAAGGTCATCCAGCTGGTACAAATTATCATCATCATCAAAATCCAAGTGCTTTTAAATATGATAGTACAACTTCTAACTCATATTCTAATATCTGTAATTTATATGATTCTGAAGGTCTGTATACTATTAATCCATCTCAACATTCTCCATTAATAGGTTATGCTTATGATGGTTTTCCAATTTATGGCGCTTATGCTTATACAAATACTAATGGTACTGGTGCAATTACAAGAATGAAATCGGGATACCAATTAAGTACGAATACAACAAGAACAAATGGACCTCCTGTTAATTCAACTTATTTTAATGGTTATTTTAGAGAAGATTATGTATTTGTTTCACATCCTTCAGATCCTACTTATTTAGATGAACACAATGGTAGGTTTTGCATAACTCCAGAATATCCAGCAGGTATATATTGTTATTTTGCGACAGTAAATGCAGATAATTCATCTGCATATCCATATGTTATTGGACCAACTTACTATGGAAATGTAACCGGAGGAAAAGTTACAACAGTACCTACTGGTGTTACTACCTATGTTTTAAATTCAGATGATTTTACTTTAGAAAAAAAGAGTATAAAAATTTTCCCAAATCCTTCTCAAGATTTTATAACTATTCAAACTGATTTTGTCGAAACAGATTATAAAGTAGAATTAATAAATGAATTAGGACAAGTTATTAAAAGTTCAAAAATTTTACAGGGAACAACAATGTGCTCAATTGAATTAGATACTGTATACAATGGTGTGTATTTTATTAAAGTAACTTTAAGAGAACATTCTAAAACTCATAAAATTATAGTAAACAAGTAATAATAATAAATTAGGATTAGAATTAGTTTAATTAGTTGTGAAAAGAGTTTATCAAATATTTTGATTGACTCTTTTTTTTTTTAAATTAATTCAAACATTAAATACTAAAAATCAACACATTAACTGATAATAAAAAAATAAAAGATTAATGTTATCAAAATATTAAATATTTAGCGCAAGAATTAAATTAAAGTTTCGTCTAAAAGAAATAAGACTAAAAATTTATTATAATGAAAAAAATTACATTATTTCTGTTCTTTTGCGCTAATTTATCTTTTGGGCAAACATTTTATGATGAAAATACTATTCAAGATATTAGAATTGTTTTTTCTCAAAGCAACTGGGATGCACTATTAGATGCTGCAGAAGCATCAGATGCTTATGTCCAAGCTACATCTGTAACCATTAATGGTACTTTAATTGAAAACGTTGGAGTAAAATATAAAGGGAATAGTTCGTATAACGCAAGTTATAATAAAAACCCTTTTCATATTGAATTAGATACTTATCAAGATCAAGATTATCAAGGTTATACAGATATAAAACTAAATAATGTTATTTATGATCCATCATTTGTTAGAGAAACGGTAGCATATAATATTACTAGAAAATATATGCATGCTCCACTATCTAATTATGCTAATGTATATGTAAATGGAACATTAATAGGGTTGTATACAAATGTTGAATCAATCTCTAAAAAATTTGTAGATAGTCATTTTGGTTCAAAAACAAATGCTTTTTTTAATTGTAGTCCTCCTGCAGGAGCAGGTCCTTCTACAACTAATTTACCAAATCTTGCATATTTAGGAACTAATAGTACAAGTTATGAATCAGCTTATGAAATGAAATCAGATACGGGTTGGGATGATTTAATTAATTTAACTAACACATTAAGTAATAATGTAACAAATATTGAAACAATTTTAGATGTTGATAGAGCTTTATGGATGTTAGCATTAGATAATGTAATGGTTAACTTAGATAGTTATATTGGACAATTTAAACAAAATTATTATTTGTATAAAGATGATAATGGACGTTTTAATCCTATAAAATGGGACTTTAATATGTGTTTTGGAACATTCAATATGACAGGAAGTAGTGGCTCTAGTGGAACTTTAACTACAACTACATCAAAAAGACAGTTATCTCATACTTTACATTCAACAGAGTCTAGCTGGCCATTAGTACAAAAATTACTCGCTGTTCCTACTTATAAGAAAAAATACTTAGCGCATTATAAAACGATCTTAACAGAAAATTTTTCTAACAATAGTTATTATGCAACTGCACAAGCATTTCAAACATTGATTAGTGCTTCAGTTTCAGCAGACCCTAATAAATTTTATACCACTGCGCAATTTACAAGTAACATGACAACAGATGTTTCTGTTGGAATGAATACAGCACCAGGTTTAAGTAATTTAATGCCTGGACGTGTAACCTACTTAAGTGCATTAAGTGATTTTACAGCTACACAACCTACTATTTCAAATGTTACAACATCTAATAACAATCCTATGATTGGAAATACTGTTAACTTTAACGCAACAGTTACAAACGTAACGGGTAGTTCTGTATATCTAGGATATAGAACTGATGCATTATTACCTTTTAATAAAATTACTTTATATGATGATGGTGCACATAATGATGGTGTTGCTGGTGATAACATTTATGGTAACTCGATTACAATTTCAAGTGTAACAACTCAATATTATATTTATGGAGAAAATACAACAATTGGAAAATTTTCTCCTGAAAGAGCAGAACATGAGTATTATACTTTAACGGCCACTTATCCTACTATTACACCTGGTGATTTAGTTGTGAACGAGATTATGGCTCAAAATACAAATACAGTTACTGATCCTCATGGAGATTATAGCGATTGGTTTGAGTTATATAACAATTCAACTAACACTATTAGTCTTGATTATTTATATGCTACAGATGATCCAACAAATTTATTAAAATGGCAATTTCCCTCAGGACTTACAATAGCGCCAAATAGTTACTTAATTGTATGGGCAGATGAAGATTTAAATCAAGATGGTATCCATGCAGACTTTAAGTTTTCAGCAGCTGGAGAAAGTTGCATACTTTCTTATTCAGATGGTACAATTGTAGATAGTGTAACATTTGGAGTTCAAACGGCAAATATGGGTTATGCAAGAATTCCTAATGGAACAGGAAATTTTGTAATACAAGCACCTACTTATAATGCTAATAATGAGTCATTATCTATCTCAAGTGAAGTTTTTAATCAATCATTAATTACTTATCCTAACCCAACATCAGGAAATTTAACTATTGAAAATAGTCAATTTAATATTGAAAAAGTGGAAATTTTTAATTTACAAGGCCAACTTTTATATTCTAATAAATATGAAAATTCTAATTTATTGAATTTAGATTTTTCAAGTTATTCAAACGGAATGTATTTAGTAGTAATCAATTCAAATACTAACATAAAAATCATTAAAAACTAATTAAAATGAAATACAAAACATTATTACTTATTGCAATAACATCACTTTTATTATCATGTTCAAAAGATGAAGGTTATGGAGGATTAGCTACAATTACTGGAAAAGTATATGGAAAAGATTATAATTCAAACGGTGTATTAGTTAGTGAAAATTACCTTGGTGGAGCAAAAGTTTATATTGGTGTGCACGGAAGTTCAACTCCATTTGATGATATCGATACTTCATATGATGGAACTTTTAGATTTGAATATTTACAAAAAGGAACTTACGACATTTGGGTTTTTGGTGATTGTGATTCTTGTAGTTGGGATCAAACCTATGTTTTGCAAACTGTAGAAATTTCTTCAAAAAAATCTTCTGTAACGATGGAAGATTTAATAATTACATTTTAATAAAAGATGTTTAATAAATTTAAAAACAACTTAAATTCAATAAGTCCAGTTTCTTTAAGAGAGCTAGACTCTGTTGCATTACTTAACAGAGTTGATAGTAAGTATACTTTAACAGAAGAAAATTTAAATAATATTCTTCCATGTTTAGTAGACAACTATAACGTACTTGAAATTGATGGAATGAGAGTTTTTACCTATGAAAACAATTATTTTGACACCCCAAATTTATTGTTTTTTAGAGATCATCATAACGGATATGCTAAAAGAATTAAAGTTAGAAGCAGAAGATATGTAGAGTCTAATCTTTGTTTTTTTGAAATTAAAAAAAAAGAAAAAATATCTAGAACAAACAAATTTAGAGAACGTTTGCCTAATATTCTTTCTGAAATTAATGCAGATAGAAAAGAAGTAATACAAAGCTTCATTCGTAAAGAAATATCTGACATTAAATTAATTCTAAAAAACAATTTTAGTAGAATTACATTAGTTAATAAAAATTTTACAGAGCGAGTTACGATCGATTTAAACCTACATTTTCAAGATGGTGATCAAGAAGTTAAATTAGATAATGTAGCTATTGTAGAAGTTAAACAGTCTAAGACATCAATTGCATCTCCAATAACAACTTACTTTAAAGAGAATACAATTAGACAACAAAGTATAAGTAAATACATATATGGTGTAGCATCCTTAATGCCCGAAATCAAAAAAAATAATTTTTTACCCATAATCAAAAAAATAAATAATTTAACCTAATGGAAAACGAAGAACTAGTAACATCAGCATTCAGTATAAGTGATTTTTCAAATAGAGCTTTAATAGATTTTATTGCAATTATTATATTAGTAGGATTCATTTATTATCCAAAACATAAAAACAAAGACTTCATTTTTAACTTCGTTTTATTCAACGTTGTTAATTTCATGATTTGTAGTTTGCTTGGAGCAGTAAAAATTAAAATTGGGTTTGCTTTTGGATTGTTTGCAATGTTTTCAATTATTAGATATAGAACCATTGCAATCTCAATTAAAGATATGGGTTACTTCTTTGGCTGCGTAGCACTTGGAATGATCAACTCGTTAGCTTCTGTTGAAGATGGTTTTACTTTATTAATCATATGTAACGCTGTAATTCTATTATTAACATTCTTACTTGAACGTTTAGATTTTCTAAAAAACGAAAATTCAAAACTAATTGTTTATGATAATGTAGAGTTAATAAAACCAGAAAATAAGTTGTTATTATTAGATGATTTAAAATTTAGAACTGGTTTAAATATTCATAAAGTAGAAGTGCTTACAATAGATTATTTAAAAGATGTAGCTCAAATTAAGGCTTATTATTTTTCTAAAGAAAGTTTAAATTTAATTCCAAATTCAACTGATAATGATGATTAATAAGAAAATTATAGGTCTTTTTTTAATTTTCTTTACTTCTGTAATTTATAGTCAAAGTTATACTGATACGCAAGGAAGGTTTATTTCTTCGGTAGATTATAAAATTACTAAAAAATTAAAAATTTCAGGTGAATATAGATATTCATTACAGAATGATTTTGCCGTGTTTAGATCAAGTGCAGGAGAAATTGGTTTAAAATACGATTTTACAAAACGATTAAATGTTTTAGGCGGTTATCGATTCACAACTTCTTTTGAAGAAGACAACCATCGTTTTTTTGTTGGAATTAAATACAATAAAAAATGGAACGACTTTAAAGCGGCTATAACATCAAAATATCAATTTTCTACTAATAGTTTTGATTCGGACTTTATGCAGTATTATAAAGAACCCGTTCATATGCTTAGAGAAGAAATAAGTTTAGATTATGATATTCCAAATACGAAAGCTTCAGTATTTATTGCTTCTGAAATATTTCTGAAAATGGACAGTCAGCCTTATTTAAAATGGAATAGAATGCGTTATTCTATTGGTGGAGAATACAGATTGAAGTATGGTACCACAGTTGGTCTTTCGGGTTTTTATGACGATAAAGTGAATCCGCAAAAAAATGATAGGATTGTACTTGTTACAAAACTGAACGTTTCAATTGATGGTTTTCTTAAAAAGCTAAAAAAGAATAAGAAGAAAGCGTTGAAAAAGGAAAATGAACAAAATGAAGAAATTGAAGAATAAAAAAAAGCGAAACATTTGTTTCGCTTTTTTTTATCTGATAGTTTAAGATTAACCTAAAACTTCTTTTACTTTTTTACCAATTTCAGCTGGAGAATCTACAACGTGAATTCCGTTTTCTCTCATAATACGTTTCTTAGCTTCAGCTGTATCATCAGATCCTCCTACAATTGCACCTGCGTGACCCATTGTACGACCTGCTGGAGCAGTTTCACCTGCAATAAAACCAACAACTGGTTTTCTGTTTCCGTCCGCTTTAACCCATTTAGCAGCATCAGCTTCTAATTGACCACCAATTTCACCTATCATTACGATGATTTCAGTTTCTGGATCGTTCATTAATAATTCAACAGCTTCTTTAGTTGTAGTTCCAATGATTGGATCTCCACCAATTCCGATAGCTGTAGTAACTCCTAATCCTTGTTTTGCAACTTGATCAGCAGCTTCATAAGTTAAAGTACCTGATTTAGAAACGATACCTACTGTTCCTTTTTTGAAAACAAAACCTGGCATAATACCAACTTTAGCTTCACCTGGAGTAATAACACCTGGACAGTTAGGACCTACTAAACGACAATCTCTATCTTGTACATAAGCGTAAGCTTTAATCATATCAGCAACAGGGATTCCCTCTGTGATACAAATAATAACTTTAATTCCTGCATCAGCAGCTTCCATAATTGCATCGGCAGCAAAAGCTGGAGGTACAAATAAAATAGAAGTATCAGCTCCTGCTTGATCAACTGCATCTTTTACAGTATTAAAAACAGGAAGGTCTAAATGTGTTTGACCACCTTTACCTGGAGTAACTCCACCTACAACATTTGTTCCGTATTCAATCATTTGAGTAGCGTGGAAAGTTCCTTCGCTACCTGTAAATCCTTGAACAATTATTTTTGAATCTTTATTTACTAAAACACTCATGATATGATTATTATAATTATATTTTTATTTGTGATGCAAAAGTAAGATTTTTGATAAAAAAACGATACCTTTTTTACTTTTATTTTATGCTGGTTGGCTAATTTGATAACCTTTTATTAATTTATTTCCTGAAAACTCCCAAATAACAATAATTTTTGCAATATGCATTAATTCTTTAGGGTTTTCTATGGTTGCAACTTTATGGTTATAATGAACAGTTACTAAATCATCTTCGGCGATTAAATGCTCAATCTCAATAATTGATTTATGATAATTTTGACTTAATTCTTTGCCTAAATTTATTATTCCCTCTTTTTCTAAAATTAAAGTTCCTTCAGAACTATCCCAATGAAGAATAACATCATCATGTAGTATTTTATTTAATGCATTTACATCTCTAATACCATCTGAAATATAAAACTCTTTAAGTAGTTCTTTTTTTGCCATAATTACTTTAATTTATTTAGAATCTCAGGAATTCGTTTAATATTTACTAACTGCTTTAGCTTTTCTCTAGATTCTTCAATAGGAGTACCAAAATAGGTCTTCCCTCCTTCTATAGATTTTGTCACCCCAGTTTGCCCTAGTATTATTGCTTTTTCTCCAATTGAAATTCCGCTTGTTGTTCCTACTTGCCCCCAAATAGTAACTTCATTTTCAATCACAACACAACCCGCAATTCCTGTTTGAGCAGCAATTAAACATTTCTTACCAATAATTGTATCATGACCAACATGAACCTGATTGTCTATTTTTGTTCCTTCTCCAATAGTAGTATCTCCAGTAACTCCTTTATCAATAGTACATAAAGCTCCTATTCCAACATTATCTTCTATGACTACTCTTCCGTTTGATAAAAGTTGGTCATACCCTTCCGGACGTTTTTTATAATAAAAAGCATCAGCGCCAAGAATTGTTCCGGCTTGTATAACTACATTATTACCAATTATCGTATTGTCATAAATAGTAACATTTGGATGAATAATACAATTTGTGCCAATTGATACATTATTACCAATGAAGCAATTAGGTTGAATTAACGACCCTTCTCCTACTTTAGATGATTCAGAAATTGAAACATTTGAAGGTTGAAAAGGTCTAAAGTGTTTTGTTAATGTGTTAAAATCTCTAAAAGGATCATCTGAAATTAGTAAAGCTTTACCTTTTGGACATTCTACTTCTTTATTAATTAAAATAATTGTAGCTGCCGATTGTAATGCTTTGTCATAATATTTTGGATGATCAACAAAAACGATATCTCCAGGTGTAACCACATGAATTTCATTCATACCTTCAACCGGAAAATCATCATTACCAACATAATTAGCACTAATTATATTTGCAATATCTTTAAGAGTTTGTTTTGAAGAAAATTTCATATAAAATTATTCTTTTACTCGCTCCATATAATTACCAGAAGCAGTATCAATTTTAATTTTATCTCCTTCATTTATAAACAAAGGCACATTAACACTAGCGCCTGTTTCAACAGTTGCAGGTTTTGTAGCATTTGTTGCTGTATTTCCTTTCAAACCTGGTTCAGTATATGTTACTTCAAGAACAATTGAAGCTGGCATATCTACTGATAAAGGTAAATCAGTTTCAGTGTTTATTTGTAGTAATACATTTGTTCCTTCTTTTAATAAATCTGGAGCATCTAAAACACTTCTTTGTAAAGTAATTTGTTCGTAGTTATCTACGTTCATAAAGTGAAATGTTTCACCTTCTGCATATAAAAATTGATAGGTATGCGTTTCTACACGAACAACATCAATTTTATGCCCTGCTGAAAAGGTATTGTCTAATACTTTTCCATTACTAACTGATTTTAATTTTGTTCTTACAAAAGCAGGTCCTTTTCCTGGTTTAACGTGTAAAAATTCAATAATTTTATATATATCGTGATTATATTTAATACATAATCCGTTTCTAATATCTGAAGTACTTGCCATTTTATTTATTTTATTTAAATTTTAATATATTTAAAGTCTATCCAATTCCTGAATAACCTTTCATAATTCCTCTTGAAGAATTTTTTATGAAATCTAAAATTTCATCTCTTTCGTTAGTTGCTTCCATTTCAGCTTCAATGATACTAACTGCTTGAGAAGTATTGTAATTTTTTTGATATAAAATTCTGTATATATCTTGAACTTCTCTAATCTTTTCAGTTGTAAAACCTCTTCTTCTTAATCCTACAGAGTTTATACCAACGTAAGATAAAGGTTCTTTTGCTGCTTTTGTAAAGGGTGGAACATCTTTACGGACTAAAGAACCACCAGAAATCATTGCATGTTCTCCAATACTAATAAATTGATGAACAGCTGCTAAACCTCCAATAATAGCAAAGTTACCTACGGTTACATGACCAGCTAATGCAACGCCATTTACAATAATTGCATTATTACCAATATTACAGTCGTGTGCTATATGTGCTGTAGCCATAATTAAACAATTTTGACCGATTACTGTTTTCCCAGAAGCTGAAGTTCCTCTGTTAATTGTAACACATTCTCTTACAGTTGTATTATCTCCTATAATTGCTAAAGAATCTTCTCCACCAAATTTTAAGTCTTGAGGAACTGCAGCAATTACTGCACCTGGAAAAATGTTACAATTCTTACCAATTCTTGCTCCTTCCATTATTGTTACATTAGAACCTATCCAAGTTCCTTCACCAATTTCAACATTATTATGAATAGTTGTAAAAGGATCTATAACCACATTTCGAGCAATTTTCGCTCCAGGATGTACATATGCTAACGGTTGATTCATAAAATATTATTTTTTTGCTATTTGTGCCATTAATTCGGCTTGTGCAACTAATTTACCGTTTGCATAAGCATAAGCTTGCATATGGCATATTCCACGTCTAATAGGTGTTATTAAATCACATTTAAATACTAATGTATCACCAGGTAATACTTTTTGTTTGAATTTAACATTATCAATTTTCATGAAGAATGTTAAATAATTTTCAGGATCTGGTACAGAACTTAAAATTAAAATACCTCCTGTTTGAGCCATTGCTTCTACAATTAAAACCCCAGGCATTACTGGAGCTCCAGGAAAATGTCCCACGAAGAAATCTTCATTCATAGTTACATTTTTCAACCCAACTACATGACTGTCTGACATTTCTAAAATTCTATCAACTAATAAAAACGGTGGACGGTGAGGCAACATAGACATAATTTTTGTTATGTCCATTAATGGTTCTTTATGTAAATCGTATACAGGAATTTGGTTTCTCTGTTCTGCTTTAATTATTTTTGAAAGATGTTTTGCAAATTGTGTATTAATCGAATGACCTGGTTTATTTGCAATAACTTTTCCTTGAATTTTAATACCTACTAAAGCTAAATCTCCAATAACATCTAGCAATTTATGACGAGCAGCTTCATTTGGAAAGTGTAAAGTAAGATTGTCTAAAATTCCGTTTTCTTTTACAGAAATTTTATCTTTATTAAAAGCTTTTTTTAAGTTCTCCATGGTTTCAGGAGAAATTTCTTTATCTACATAAACTATTGCATTATTTAAATCACCACCTTTAATTAGACCATGTTGCAATAAGCTTTCTAATTCATGTAAAAAGCTAAAAGTTCTACAATCAGCAATTTCAGTTTTAAATTCTGAAATTGAATTCATTGTTGCATTTTGAGTTCCTAAAATTTTAGTTCCAAAATCAACCATTGCTGTAACACTATATTCATCACTTGGAATAATAGTTATTTCACTTCCGGTTGTTTCATCTTTATATGAAATAACTTCTTTAACAACATAAACATTTCTTTCAGCACATTGCTCTTCAATACCTACTTTTTCAATGGCTTCAACAAAGTACTTTGATGACCCATCCATAATAGGAGGCTCAGAAGCGTTTAATTCTATAATTACATTGTCAACATCACAACCTACAAAAGCAGCTAAAACATGCTCTGAAGTTTGAATATTAACTCCGCCTTTTTCAAGGTTAGTTCCTCTTTGTGTGTTTACTACATAGTTTGCATCAGCTTCAATAACTGGTTGACCTTCAAGATCAACTCTAATAAATGTAAAACCGTTGTTAACTGGTGCAGGTTTAAATGTCATTATAACATCTTGTCCTGTGTGTAATCCTACTCCTGTAAGAGTTATTTCACTTGCGATGGTTTTTTGCTTAACCATAAGAATTAATTATTTTTTTTAAATTCGTTAATATCTGAAACTATTTTAGGTAAATTTTTAAAATGAACATATGATTTAGCAAAATCTCCATAATTAAATGCTGGAGAACCTTGAACTACTTCATTATCTGGTAGATTTTTACCAATTCCTGATTGCGCTTGTACTTTTACTCCATTTCCGATCGTTAAATGCCCCGCAATTCCTACCTGTCCGCCAATCATGCAATTTTTTCCAATTTTTGTAGAACCTGCAATTCCTGTTTGAGCAGCAATAACCGTATTTTCGTCAATATCTACATTATGTGCTACTTGTATGTGATTGTCTAATTTTACTCCGTTTCTAATAAATGTAGAACCTAATGTCGCTCTATCAATAGTAGTGTTTGCACCTATTTCAACATCATTTTCTATAATTACATTACCTATTTGTGGTACTTTTTTAAATGTACCGTCTTGTTGTGGTGCAAAACCAAATCCGTCTGAACCAATAATTGTTCCTGAATGAATAGTACAATTGTTACCAATTTCAGTTTCTGAATAAATTCGTACACCAGCAAAAAAGATACAATCATTACCTATAGTTACATTATCGCCAATAAAACTATTAGGATAAATTTTTACATTAGTACCTATTTTTACATTTTTACCAATGTAACAAAAACTACCTAAATATAGTCCTTCACCATAAGTAACATTTTCTGAAATCATTGATGGCTGTTCAATACCTGATTTCATTAGCTTTACCTGATTGTAATATTCTAATAATTTAGAAAAAGATTTATATGCATCTTCAACCTTAATTAAAGTTGTAGTTATTTCTTGTTCTGGTACAAAAGTATTGCTAACAATCGTTATAGTTGCTTTTGTAGAGTATATGTAATTGATATACTTAGGATTAGCTAAAAAAGTTAATGATCCTTCTGTGCCTTCTTCTATTTTCGCTAATTTAAAAACTTCAGCATTAGGATTCCCTACTACTTTACCTTCTAATATACCTGCTATTTGTTCTGCTGTAAATTTCATCTTGACAAAAATATAAAATTAAATTAAATACTTAGACTTCCAATACTACTTTTGGAAAACATATAAAATATTTTGTAACAGGTTTAGATAATGCTTTTAAATTTAATTGATCAGAAGCTTCTACTACATCTTCCACTTTTTTGTTCTTTTTTAGTATTCGTATAGGTTCATCATTTTTATTATAAGCCTGATTTTTTATTTTTCCTTTAAACACAAAATAAGCCGCTTCTTTTTCAGATAAACTATGTTTTTTCATGTATAATTCTATATAACCTAATAATCTCTCTTTGTTAGGTTTATCATCTCCCATCTGAATTTTTAGTAGATCTCTGTTTAATATCATTTTACACAAAGAACTCAATACAAAATCATCGTGAAATTGCCATTCTTTTATTGCTCCCATCACATCATAATCATCCAATAATGCAAATTTTTCAAGTATTGAATTATTGAAATCTATTAATGAAATTTTATTATTTAAGAAGAATTTTAACGGCTGACTACAATTTAAAATAATTCCTTTTTGAGATAATTCTTTTGCTCTTTTTAAGATTTTTGTCAATATTAATTCAGCAACTACTCCAGTTTTATGTAAATAAACTTGCCAATACATTAATCTTCTTGCTACTAAAAACATTTCTACCGAATAAATCCCTTTTTCCTCAATAACTAAGCAGTCATCCTGAACATTCATCATTTGAATTAATCGTTCACTGTTGATGTTTCCTTCAGCAACTCCACTATAAAAACTATCGCGACGCAAATAATCCATTCTATCCATATCTAATTGACTCGAAATTAATTGCAACATGAATTTTCTATGATATTCACCTTTAAAAACTTGTATCGCTAAATCTAATTGCCCATTAAATTCAACATTTAATTCTTGCATGAAAAGTAATGATAATTCTTCATGATGCACTTCTTCAACAATACTTTTTTCCATTGCATGACTGTATGGGCCGTGGCCTATATCATGTAAAAGTATAGCTACATAAAGGGCATTTTCCTCATCATCTGAAATATCAACTCCTTTAAAGCGCAATGTTTGTACAGCTTTTTGCATAATATGCATACAACCTATCGCATGATGAAAACGCGTATGATGTGCGCCAGGATAAACCAAATAAGTCATTCCCATTTGAGAAATTCTTCGCAAACGCTGAAAATATCTATGCTGAATTAAATCGTAAATTAGAGTGTTAGGAATGGTTATGAAACCATAAATTGGATCGTTAAAAATTTTGAGTTTATTGGTTTGGCTCACAAGTTTAAATTTTGATTAACAAATGTAATTAAAATTAACAGATTTTTTATGAACTATTAAATATTCATTTTTTTAAGTATATACATAAATTTTATACTAATTTTAATACATTCATCGTTGAAGAAATAGTAACTTGCAGACAAATTAGTACAAAATGAATAAAATAAAAATACTTTGGGTTGATGATGAAATTGACTTATTAAAGCCTCATATATTATTTCTAGAAAAGAAAAACTACGACGTTACTACTTGTAATAACGGACAAGATGCAATTGAACTATTTGAAGAAAATAATTTTGATGTTGTTTTTTTAGATGAAAATATGCCCGGTTTAAGTGGTCTCGAAACTTTATCAGAATTAAAAGAAAAAAAATCTTCTGTTCCTGTAATAATGATTACTAAAAGTGAAGAAGAATATATTATGGAAGAAGCTATTGGCTCTAAAATAGCAGATTACTTAATAAAACCAGTAAACCCTAATCAAATACTCTTAAGTTTAAAAAAGAACTTAGATCATTCTCGATTAGTCTCTGAAAAAACGACTTTAGACTACCAAAAAGAATTTCGTAAAATAGCTATGGATATGGCTATGGTCAATTCTTTTGAAGATTGGGCAGAATTATACAAAAGACTGATTTATTGGGAAATGGAACTTGAAAATATCGAAGACCAAAGCATGGTTGAAATATTGGAAAGTCAAAAAGTTGAAGCTAATCATCAATTTGGAAAGTTTATTGAAAAAAACTACGAAGATTGGTTTGTTGAAAACAACAATAAACCAGTACTTTCACATAAACTTTTTGGAGAATTAGTTGCGCCTGAAATTCGTAAGAAAGACAAACCAATTCTATTTGTAGTTATAGATAATTTGAGATATGACCAATGGAAAGCTTTTGAAAACATTGTAAACAATCATTACAAATTAGAAAAAGAGACTAGTTATTACGCAATGTTACCAACTGCTACTCAATATGCTCGTAATGCAATATTTTCTGGTTTAACTCCTTTGGAAATGGAGAAAAAATTTCCGCAATATTGGAAAAATGACCCAGATGAAGGCGGAAAAAATTTATATGAAGGTGAGTTTTTAACGGAACAACTAAAACGTTTAGGTTTAGATATTAAACAAGAATATTATAAGATTACTAATTTTAGAGATGGAAAAAAATTAGCAGACAACTTCAAAGGATTAAAAGATAATGATTTAACTACAATTGTTTATAATTTTGTAGATATGCTTTCACATGCCAAAACCGAAATGGAAGTTGTAAAGGAATTAGCTTCAGATGACAAAGCTTATCGCTCATTAACAGTAAGTTGGTTTAAAAATTCGCCTTTATTGGATATGATTCAGCAAGCCCAAAAAATGGGTTTCAAATTAATTTTAACTACCGATCATGGAACGATTAATTGTAAAAATCCGTCTAAAGTAATTGGCGACAAAAATACAAGTTTAAACCTTCGTTATAAAACTGGTAGAAGTTTAACCTATGAAAACAAAGATGTTTATGCAGTTAAAGATCCTAAAAAAATAGGTTTACCTGCATTAAATATGAGTAGTTCGTTTATTTTTGCAAAAAATGACTATTTCTTAGCTTATGTTAATAATTACAATCATTATGTAAGTTATTATAGAAATACTTATCAACATGGTGGAATTTCATTAGAAGAAATGATCGTTCCTTTTTTAGTTTTAGAACCAAAATAAAAATAAATGCAAATAGTTTTTTCTTTAGACGAAATACAAAGCGTTGTAAAACAATTGCTTAATACAAATGGATTAAAAAAAGTGATTACATTTCATGCAGAAATGGGTGTTGGAAAAACAACATTTATTAAAGAAATTGTAAAACAATTAGGTGTTAATGATAATTCGAGCAGCCCAACTTTTTCATTGGTAAACGAATACGAAACTTCGACAGGAGAAGTTATTTATCACTTTGATTTATATCGTTTAAACAACGAAGAAGAAGCATATGATATGGGAATTGATGAGTATTTTTATTCTGGAAATTGGTGTTTAATAGAATGGCCAGAAAAAACGCCAAACTTAATTCCAATTGATCATGCTGCAATTCACTTAAAAATTGTAGAAAATGGAAAAAGAGAATTAACGTTAATAAATTAATCTATAATTTGTTATTTTTAAGCACTTGCAAATTGTAAGATTATTTCCTAAATTGGCTAAACATAACTAAAAACCAACTATGTCAACGTACAGTCCTTTTTCAAAAATGCAATTACTTCCACAGGAAGAAAAGTTAGAAATTGCACGACATAAAAGCGAATTATTTATTGGTGTTCCAAAAGAGACTTCCTATCAAGAACGACGTATTTGCTTAACACCTGATGCCGTTAGTTCATTGGTAAATCATGGTCATAGAGTTATGATTGAAGCTGGGGCTGGAGAGAGTTCAAGTTTTTCTGATAAAGAGTATAGTGAAGCGGGTGCAGAAGTAACAAACGATACAAATAAAGTTTTTGGCTGCCCAATGATTTTAAAAGTAGAACCTCCTACTCTCGTTGAAGTTGAGATGATGAACCCGCAAACAATTGTAATTTCAGCTATCCAATTAAAAACACAGAAAAAAGAATATTTTGAGGCATTGGCCATAAAAAGAATTACTGCAATAGCATTTGAATTCATAAAAGACGAAGATGGTTCTTATCCAGCTGTAAAGTCATTATCAGAAATAGCAGGAATTGCTTCAATTCATATCGCTGCAGAGCTAATGATTAATCAAAACATAGGTAAAGGTTTACTTTTTGGCAATATTACTGGAGTTCCACCTACAGAAGTTGTAATTCTTGGTGCAGGAACCGTTGCCGAATTTGCAGCACGAACTGCAATAGGATTAGGCGCAAATGTAAAAGTATTTGACAATTCAATTACAAAATTAAGACGATTACAAAACAATTTAAACCAAAGAATATTTACTTCAACCATACAAGAAAAAAGCCTTTTAAAAGCATTACGCAGATGTGATGTAGCTATTGGAGCAATGAGAGGAAAAAATAGAACTCCTATTATAGTTACCGAAACTATGGTTGAAAACATGAAAAAAGGAGCTGTAATAGTAGATGTAAGTATAGATACTGGTGGATGTTTTGAATCTTCTGAAATAACAACACATGAAAAACCAACATTCATAAAAAACGATGTAATTCATTATTGTGTCCCTAATATTCCATCAAGATATTCTAAAACAGCTTCAATGTCAATTAGTAATATTATTTCACCTTTTTTATTAGACATTGCTGAAGATGGAGGTATTGAAAGTGCAATTCGTTGTAATAGAGGTTTAAAAAACGGAATTTATTTCTATCATGGTCTATTAACAAATAAATCTATTGGAGATTGGTTTAACATTGAATACAGAGATATTAATTTATTAGTTTTTTAAAGTAAATACTCTTACTAAGTCAATAAAACATTAAATTTGTCGAAAATTTTTTAAAATGAAATTCAAGTTTAGATTAGCCTATTACCTATTCGGATTAATGTTAGGTGGCTTTTTTGTAGTATATTTTTTAGGAGCAAAAGCAGATGCCAAAGGGGTTGAGTTTTGCTACTTACCAAACTGTAGAGCTTTAAAAGATATGAGAAGTAAATCATTTCATTATTCTGAAGCTGCGAAAAATACTTTAAATGAAGGTTGGGTAACAATTGAAGATGTTAAAGCGAGTATGCAATATGGTGATATAGATTTTGGAAAAAGTAATATTCCATCAAAAAACGGAAAAATATATGTTATCGAAGGTAAAACAGCTCAAAATGAAGCAATTATATTAACAGTAGCAAACAGTACTACTAAGGCAACTTTAGAGTCAATAGAAAAAAAATAATTTTTTATTTAAAAACACTTGTAAATATAAATAATGGGTGTATATTTGCACTCGCAATACGGTAATAGTAAAGCAGTTTATTGGGGCGATTAGCTCAGCTGGTTCAGAGCGCCTCGTTTACACCGAGGGGGTCGGGGGTTCGAACCCCTCATCGCCCACTTCAATTTCTAAAAAAATCCTACATTTCTGTAGGATTTTTTTATTTTAATTTACTTTGATTTTCTTTATATTTGAAATTTAAGATAAATCAAAATGAAAACAACTCCAGAACATGACGAACGAATTGCAAAAATGACTTTTGCCTCTGTTTATCCACATTATGTAACAAAAGTCCAGAAAAAAGGTCTAACAATAGATGAATTACATCAAGTTATCGAATGGCTTACTGGTTTTAATAACCAAAAACTACAAGAACTAATTGATGATGAGGCTACTTTTGAAGCTTTCTTCCAAAATGCAAATTTAAATATAAATGCACAACTTATTAAAGGCGTTATTTGTGGTTATAGAATTGAAGAAATTGATAATGATTTAACCAGACAAACTAGATATTTAGACAAACTAGTTGATGAATTAGCAAAAGGAAAAAAAATGGAGAAAATATTGAGAAACAAATAAAACTAAGGAACCCATATTAAAACAACACATTCAAAATATCGGAATGTTGCTTTATAAGCATCTTGACATTTACAGGTATTTTTTTCCTTGTATGTTACTTGATTTTTCTTCTGAACCAATAAGTAAGATTTACACGAGAGAATCAATTTAGAGAATATAAATTACCATTTATAAACTTAAGGATATAAAAAACTAAAGATATAAAAAACTAAATATAATTTAAACTTTGAAAGATAAAATAAGAATTATCATTAGCGTATTGTTTCCTGTAATAATGATTTTATTCAGGTACTCAAAGTATATTAATTATTTAGGCGTACTTTTACTCTTATCATTATTAATCCTTGATTTTATTAATTTAAATAAAATTAAGAATTCAAAGTCTTCTTTAATTCATTATTTATCTTGGATAATTATTTCAGCTACTATAATTTATTTAAGAAATATTGAACTAACAATATATTCACAATTAGTTTTAATTTTTATATTTAAAACTACCATACTCTTTTTATCGTTATTAAAATACAGAAGTTTTTATGTTACTAAGTCTTTTTTAGGAAAAATATGGATTCTAAGCCTATTTTTATATTTAATTGAACTTATCTTAAATTCAACACATACAACAGCAGAACTATGTTTAAAACTAGCAATCCTTACATCAATCGAATCAATATTAATAATAATGTTCAATAATAAGTTGAAAATATATCAAAAAAACTTCCTAAATATTTTTTGGAATAAAATTTCAAAAACAAATAACTAAATTTAGTATTAACAAAAAAAAATCCCTCAACTGAGGGATTTTGCGTTTTATAATTTTCTTCTACTTCTTTCTTTCTTAATTAAATCGAGCTCACGGCTTGTTTGTCCGGCTACAGAAGTATTTTCTTCGGCTCTACGAATTAAATATGGCATAACATCTCTAACTGGTCCAAATGGAAGGTATTTTGCCACATTATAACCTTGTTCCGCTAAATTATAACTAATATTATCACTCATTCCATATAATTGACCGAAAAAGATTCTGTTCTCGTTTTTAGTAATTCCTTTTTCTTCACACAATTCCATCAATCTATATGAACTATTTTCATTATGAGTTCCTGCAAAAATGTACATTTTATCAATATTATCAACCATATAAACAATTGCTGCATCATAATTTTCATCAGTAGCTTGTTTAGTTGCGCATATTGGCGATTTATATCCTTTATCTTCTGCTCTAGCATTTTCCTTTTCCATATAGGCTCCACGAACAATTTTCATACCAATGAAGAATCCATCTTTATTAGCTCTGTCATGAAGGTTTTTCAAGTAGTCTAATCTATCCCAACGATACATTTGTAGCGTATTATATACTATTGCTCTTTGTTTATTGTATTTACGCATCATTTCTTCAACCAAATCATCTGCAGCATCTTGCATCCAGCTTTCTTCAGCATCAATTAATAATGCAACATCTTTATCGTGCGCAATTTTACACACTTTATCAAAACGAGCAACTACTCTATTCCATTCTTCTTTTTCTTTCTCATTCAACTCTGCTCCAGATCCTACTTTTTCATATAAAGCAATTCTACCAAATCCAGTAGGTTTAAAAACTGCAAATGGAATTGCCATACGTTCTTTAGCAAAATCAACTGTTTTTAAAATCATTTCTAAAGCAGCATCAAATTGAGCTTCTTCTTCTTTTCCTTCTACAGAATAATCTAAAACAGATGAAACTCCTTTAGTATACATTTTATCAACAACCGAAAGACAATCATGTTCATTTATTCCGCCACAAAAATGATCAAAAACAGTAGAACGAATTAATCCTTCAACTGGTAAATGTGCTTTCAATGCAAAATTTGTAACAGCTGTACCAATTTTTACAAGAGGTTGACTTTCAATTAATTTGAATAAAAAATAAGCTCTTTCTAACTCGGTATCACTTTTAAGTGAAAAAGCAACTTCTGTATTGTTAAAGATTTTCTCCATGAGATTTTGACTAAATTGTTATGCAAATATACTGTAGTCTTCTCTATTTTTAAATAAAAAATACCTTATTTTGCATGAAATTGAAAACAATAACAATGCAAACTATTCAAGCACACAATTATAAAATATTATTTGACGATTTAGGTTATGAGTTTCTTGCCAAATCAATAACACCACAATTGTATTCAAAAATATTTATAATTGTAGATGAGAATACTTCAAACGAATGTCTACCTCGATTTTTAGCGAATTTTGCTACAGAAGTAGCTATTGAAATTATTGAATTAGAAGCTGGTGAAGCACATAAAAATATTGAAACTTGTTTAGGCATTTGGAATAGTTTAACCGAATTAGAAGGAGATAGAAAAAGTATTATCATAAACCTTGGAGGTGGTGTGATTACAGATATTGGCGGCTTTGTTGCTTGTACATTTAAAAGAGGTATCGATTTCATAAATGTTCCTACTACTCTTTTAGCTATGGTTGATGCATCAATAGGTGGGAAAAATGGAGTTGATTTAGGAAACTTAAAAAACCAGATTGGAATAATTAGAGAACCAAAAGCAGTGTTAATCGATACACATTTTCTGAGTACTTTATCTGCAAGAGAAATGCGTTCTGGATTAGCAGAAATGCTTAAGCATGGTTTAATTTACGATAAACTATATTGGAATAAATTTAAACACCTAAATAACTTAAGTACTGATGATTTGAATAGTTTAATTCATGAATCAGTTCAAATAAAAAACATAATAGTTTCTGAAGACTTAACCGAAAATGGAATAAGAAAATCTTTAAATTTCGGACACACTTTAGGTCATGCAATAGAAAGCTATTTATTGGAACATCCTAATAAAAAATCATTACTCCATGGTGAAGCTATTGCCATAGGAATGATTTTAGAAAGTTATATTTCTAAAGAAAAAAATCTTATTTCTGAAATTGAATATTTAGAAATAAAAGAACTAATTAATTCGCTTTATGACAAGGTTGAATTTAATGAAACTGACATTCAAAAAGTAATTGAATTATTAATTTTTGACAAGAAAAATGAATTTGGCACCATTCAATTTGCGCTTTTAGATGGAATAGGTAAAATTAAAATCAATCAAACAGCTGATAATGAATTAATTATAAAATCTTTTATAAATTATAAAAACTAAAAAAAAATAATCTAATTCATTCCAATCGGTAATAATATTTTTTAAATTTGCAGTAATGAAAAAACCACATTTACTTCAAAATTTAACGACAAGCTTTTCTTTTCAGAAAAACAGCTATTCAATACATCATAATAGTTGTTCCTTTAATGAAAGTATTTTTGTATTTGATTTATTTGAATTGTTAAAAGCATTTAACGAAAAACTTTTAATAATATTTTCTAACATAAGACTTTGAAAATTAATTGTTTATAAAATTAAAACAATTAATAAATTTCAAAAATATTACTCAAAAAATGAATACAAAATATTTCGATTTAATCAATCAAACTTTCTATTTTCCTCAAGAAGAATTTACCTTAAATAAAGACAATCTTGAATTTCATAAAATTGATTTAATGAAACTAGTAGAACAATATGGTACACCTTTAAAGTTTACTTATTTACCTCAAATTTCAAACAACATCAATAAAGCAAAAGGATGGTTTAGAAAAGCAATGGAAAAACATAAGTACGAAGGTAAGTATCACTATTGCTATTGCACTAAAAGCTCTCATTTCCAGTTTATTATGAATGAGGCTTTTAAAAATAATATTCATATTGAAACATCTTCTGCGGTTGACATTAATATTGTTGAAAGTCTTTTAGAAGAAGGAAAAATCAATAAAAATACGTTTGTTATTTGTAATGGTTTTAAGAGAGATGCTTACGTAGAAAATATTGCTAGAATTGTTAATAATGGACACAAGAATACAATTCCAATTATTGATAATTACGAGGAATTAGACTTATTACAAGAGCAAATTGATGGTAAATTCAAAATCGGAATTAGAATTGCCGCAGAAGAAGAACCAAAATTTGAATTTTATACTTCTCGTTTAGGTATTGGATATAGAAATATTGTTCCTTTTTACAGAAAACAAATACAAGAAAATAAACAAGTTGAGCTTAAAATGCTTCACTTCTTTATTAATACAGGAATTCGTGATACTGCTTATTATTGGAACGAATTACTAAAATGTTTAAAAGTTTATATTGCACTAAAGAAAGAGTGCCCAACATTAGATAGTTTAAATATTGGAGGTGGTTTTCCTATTAAAAATTCACTTGCATTTGAATATGATTATCAATACATGATTGATGAAATTATTAATCAAATAAAAATAGCTTGTGATGAAGCTGAAGTACCTGTTCCAAATATTTTTACAGAATTTGGTTCATTTACAGTAGGTGAAAGCGGAGGTGCTATTTATCAAGTATTATATCAAAAACAACAAAATGATAGAGAAAAATGGAACATGATTGATTCTTCATTCATTACTACTCTACCTGATACTTGGGCAATTAACAAAAGATTTGTAATGTTAGCCATTAACAGATGGAATGATACATATGAAAGAGTGCTATTAGGCGGTATGACTTGTGATAGTGACGATTATTACAACTCAGAACAAAACATGAATGCCGTTTATTTACCAAAATATAACAAGGAAAAACCTTTATACATAGGTTTTTTCAATACTGGAGCTTATCAAGAAACAATTGGTGGTTTTGGCGGTTTACATCACTGTTTAATTCCTCAACCAAAACATATTTTAATCGATAGGGATGAAAATGGTATTTTAGCAACAGAAGTTTTCTCTGAACAGCAAAAAGCTGAAGACATTATGAATATATTAGGTTACAAAAAGAAATAATATACAAATACAGAATTTTTTTCAATTAAATAAAATAACAATGAGCAAAGGTCCAATTAGTCAATTTATAGAAAATAATTTTCTTCACTTCAATTCAGCAGCTTTAGTTGATGCGGCAAAAGGATATGAAGAACACTTATTAGATAATGGTAAAATGCTAATTTCGCTTGCAGGCGCAATGAGTACAGCTGAATTAGGAAAATCATTAGCTGAAATGATTCGTCAAGATAAAGTACACGTAATATCATGTACTGGAGCTAATTTAGAAGAAGATATTATGAACTTAGTTGCTCATAATTCATATAAAAGAATTCCTAATTATAGAGATTTAACACCTCAAGAAGAATGGGATTTACTAGAAAACCATTACAATCGTGTAACAGATACTTGTATTCCTGAAGAAGAAGCTTTTAGAAGATTACAACAACATTTAATTGATATTTGGAAAAAAGCTGAAAGTGAAGGTAAACGATATTTTCCACATGAATTCATGTACCAAATGATTAATTCAGGTGTTTTAGAACAATATTATGAAATTGATCCTAAAGATTCTTGGATGGTTGCTGCTGCTGAAAAAAACTTACCTATTGTTGTTCCAGGTTGGGAAGATAGTACAATGGGAAATATTTTTGCTTCTTATTGTATTAAAGGAGAATTAAATGTTTCTACAACTAAAAGCGGTATTGAATACATGATGTGGTTAGCAGATTGGTACCCAAAAAACTCTGGTGGAAAAGGATTAGGTTTTTTCCAAGTTGGAGGAGGAATTGCTGGAGATTTCCCAATTTGTGTAGTACCAATGCTTTATCAAGACATGGAAATGCACGATATTCCATTCTGGAGTTACTTCTGTCAAGTTTCTGATTCTACAACAAGTTATGGTTCATACTCTGGCGCAGTTCCAAATGAGAAGATTACTTGGGGAAAATTAGATATAACAACTCCTAAATTCATAGTAGAATCTGATGCAACGATCGTAGTTCCGTTGATTTTTGCTCATGTTTTAGGTTGGTAAAAAAAATGAAAAAAAATTAAATTATAATTTGATTTTTTCAATAAGGATGTTACTTTTGATAAAAAATAAAGATTAAATTTTACCCAATGAAAAGAATTATTGTTGATTACGCAAAATTAACAAATGAAATCTTAACCTTGCTAGTTGAGAAGTTTCCTGATGGATATGAAGATTCAGATATCATACGATTCAAGAACATTAAAAATGAAACAGTTGAGGCTGTTGAAGTACGTACTGAAGACACTATTTTTCTAGTAAAAGTAAGTACCAAATTAGCTGACAGAATAGAAAACTACGAAGATGATGAAGATGATGATAACACAGGTGATGACTCATTAGACTCTTTAAATGATTTAGAGATTGCTGATGAATCTGATTCTGATGAAGATTAAAAATAAAAAAGCTCCAATTTATTGGAGCTTTTTTATTTTACAAATATCTTTCCTTAATAATATCTAAATGATGCTTTTCGTGGCCTTGAATAATAACACCAAGTGCTCTAACAGACACCGAAGAATTTGATGCTATACCAAGTCTTTTCATTTGTTCACTTGAAAAACTTTTAAAAAGGCATATAGTAGAGTTTCTTACCATTTTATATTCTTCAATTAAGCTTGAAGTACTCCTCTCACCTGCCAAAGCTTCAATAACATAATCATTTTCTTCAAAACCAGGTAAATCAGTTTTATCATTTCTTGCAATTCTAAGCGCCCTATATGCAAATATCCTTTCAGTGTCAATTAAATGTAAAAAAATATCCTTAACCGTCCATTTTCCCTCAGAATAACGATAATTTAGTTTATCTCTGGGTATAGTTTTGAAAAATTCTACAACAAGAGTTGATTGTTGTATTAAACCATCAATTATTGACAAATGATTATTTGCAATTGTTACATAGTTCGCATAAAATGGAGCAAACTCATTTTCATTAAATTCTATCATAATTATAAATATAATAAAAAATCCCGGGAATACCGGGATTTTACAATTACATTTCTTTAAAAATGGTATGCATTAACCTTTTTTTATCGTTTATGCTCTCTTCAAGTGATATCATTGTTTCTGTTCTATAAACACCTTCAATATCATCAATCATGAAAATAACTTCTTTTGCATGTTTTGTATCTCTTGCTCTAATTTTACAGAAAATATTAAATTTACCTGTTGTTATGTGAGCAACTGTTACATACGGTATTTGATCAATCCTTTCTAATACAAATTTTGTTTGTGACGTATTGTGCAAGAAAACACCAACATAAGCTATAAAAGAATAACCTAATTTTTCATAATCTAAAGTTAACGAAGAGCCTTGAATAATTCCAGCTTCTTCCATTTTTTTTACTCTAACATGTACAGTTCCTGCAGAAATAAGCAATTTTTTTGCAATATCCGTAAAAGGAACTCTTGTGTTATCAATTAACATGTCTAAAATTTGATGATCCACTTCATCTAATCGAAACTTACTCATAAAGTATAAAATAATAAATATTTAAAATTCTAATTGAAAGTGCAAATTTATTAAAGAATTAATAATCCATTACTATATTTTAACAAATTATTTAGATAAAAATCCGCTTTTTCTTGTTTTTTTGGTAAATTTCCATATGAAGAACTAAAAAACATTCCTTCACAATCATATTCAACATGTCCATAAGAATTTTCTAAATTATCTATTTGTGTTATTTCTGCTACAAAATCAATCTTTCCATTTACTAACACTTCTTTATATTGCGCTGCAAAGTTAATTAATTTTTCTTCTGAATTCTTAATAATTTTGACGTTTTTGTAAATAAAATCGAAATAATTCTTAATGTTTTGAGGTATTATTAAATATTCTTTAATTTCAGAGTCAAAATTAGTTTCCCTACTTACTCCTAACAAAGAAGAAATTAACGATATGAATACAAATTTTCTAACTTCATCTCTTTGATAATCATTTGCATAATGTCCTGCCTCAAATAAAATCGTTGGTGTTCCTTGAGATGTAAAGTAATCTCCAATACAGTTTATATTAAAAGCATCATCAAACCTTCCTATTTGATTAGGAATAACCAATTGCAATTCCTTATTAATCATATTAATGATTTTAATAGCTTTAAAACGAGTTTCGTTAAAATCACACTCAACATTATAAGAAGGTGCTAAAAAAGACATTGTAGCAGGTAATTTAGTACCTTCAGTACCAAATATAGTGCGCTGATCATGTAAATTATAGCAATAATCTGGATTAAAACTAAGATATAATTCTCTTAACAACTTACTTTCAGGTTGTGTAATGTTAAATGCATCTCTATTTAAGTCAATTTCATTAGCATTAACCCTTGTATAAGCTTCTGCTCCATCAGGATTTAAAATAGGAATACATAATAAAGTATATTTTTCTTTAATTTTTAATACTAATTCATCATCAGAATTCAAGAAATTAAAAAAATCCAACAATCCTTTTGTTGTTGTAGATTCATTCCCGTGCATTTGAGACCACATGAATATTTTGATTTTTCCTGTTCCAAATTGAACGCTGTAGATATTTTTATCTTGAACTGATTTTCCTTCAATTGAAATTTTAAAATTGGAATTTAATAAGCTTAATTCATTTTCAATATGAGAATTTGTAACATATCGTCCTGATAAATTCTTGTTTAAATATTCGTTGGCTAATTGCAAAAACATACTCTATATTATTATGTTACAAATGTAAACAACTATCTATTTACAAATGTAAACAAATAAATGTACTGTTTTATTTACTTTTGTAAACACGTTACCATTACGTATTAGCATCTTTACCTATTTGTACAATTACATTTGTAATACAAAATATTATCACTATAGATATTATTAAAAATCAGTTAGTTATATATCCTTATATAAAGTAAACTATTAATCATTTAGTCTATTTATATAAGTTTTATTGTTTATTTGAAAACTTATATTTACATTTGTAAACCTTAATTTGAATAATTATAATTTACAATGGTAAACACAGATGATTTCATTAAACGACTAGAAGAAATACTAGAATACTACGGTTTATCTGCTTCTGGATTTGCAGATAAGATTAGTGTACAACGTTCTAGTTTGTCTCACCTACTCTCTGGAAGAAACAAACCGAGTTTAGATTTCATTATGAAAATTATTGAAGAATTTCCAGAAGTAGATTTATATTGGATTTTAAATGGGAAAGGAACATTTCCGAAATCAGAACATAAAATAATTGAAAATAGTTCTCCTACTCCAATTTCTAAAACTGAAAATATTGTAGAAAAATCAAATGCTTCAAATTCGGATTTATTTTCTCAAAATATAGAAAGTGAAAATACTGCCGTAAAAAATAATTTAGAAGAAAAAAAATCAAATACGCAGAATTTTCCACAAACACAAAATTCGTCCAATATTGAACGAATTGTTATTTTTTATAAAAATGGAAGTTTTAAAGAATATCACCCTGAATAATCTCTAAAAAAAAACGCTCTACTATATAATTAGTAAAGCGTTTTAAATTCTACTTTAAGAATAATTTATTTTCGAAGTAAGTAAACTGCTGCAACTCCTGCTTCTGCTCTAGAATCAACTGGAGCAACATCACCAGATGCAGTTGGGATATTAAAAGTTAACACTTTACCACCACCATTAGCTCTTTCTGCTACATAAATTACATTTGTTACATAATCGTAAGCAACATCAACCGGATTTCCTAAAGTTGAGCTCGCTCCATAGATTCTTTTTTGGTTACTCATAGCAATAGTTCCCATATTTGAAGTAGAATTAAGTACAGTTGTAAAATTATTTATCACAATTAGGCCTCCGTCAGTTGCATCAGCAGCACTTGCAACGTCTGTTAAAATCATTACATCATCATTTGCAGAATAAGTAATTCCATGAGTACGTGTTAAACCTTCAATAGTTACACGTTTAGTTGGCATAATAGTTCCAGAAGCTAATGAGAAAAAATTCTCAAAAACCAATATATCGCTAGTTAAATCGGCAACAGCATATAAAGTTGTTCCTTCAGCGTGAATTCCCCAAATTTTAAAATCTAAAGTATATTCGTTTATTAAATTATAACCTGATGTTGTTTTTTGATAAACAAGAAATTTATTTGTATCGTTATTAATAGTTGCTTGATCTTGAGTAACAATTATTTTATCTCCAGAAATAGCAATTTCTCTAGCATTTGTAAAATCCATATTCGAACTAAAATTAGATAACATTAAATTATCTGTATTGGTTTCAACCCCATTTTTTAGTCCTGAATAAGTTTCTAAACGATTATTTGTTCTTGATGCAAGTATAACTTCATCAGAAAATGAATTGTAATAAATTCCATCATTATCTGTTCCGTTTACAGAAAATGAAAAAATAGATGAATTTGTTGATAATAAATCAACAAAGGAAATTTTACCTGTTGTATTACTTGAAGTAACTAATTTTAATTCAGGATTAGATTGTGATGACATTGAATCATCATCTGTACAAGAAACAGCTATTAATGATAATAAAGTTCCTAAAGCAAACATTTTTTTCATAATTTAAGTTTTTTAGATTGTTATTAAAAACTCATTTACGAGAAAAATGAAATCTTGGTTTTAAAATTTATAATTATTTTTTTGGAACATAACTATTTTCTGGAATTTTACCAATAACACCTTTAAAATTGGCTTGTAATAGTGGTAAATCTTTTTCAATATCTCCTGTTGGATAAAAGGGTTTGTGATAAACTACTTCTTTATTAGCATAATCAAAAGCTACAGGAACAATTGGTACATTTGCTTTTAAAGCTATGTAATAAAAACCTGTTTTCCATTCTTCTACTTTTTTACGAGTTCCTTCAGGAGCAATGGCTAATCTAAACACTTCATTTTCTTCAAAAATTTTAGCAATAGCATCTACTTTATTTTCCTTTTTTTGTCGGTTTAAAGCTTTTCCGCCTGTCCATTTAAAAAAATATCCAAATGGAAAAACAAATAATTCTTTTTTGGCAACATAATTAATATCTAATTCTAAAATAGCTCTAGAAAAAATACCCAAGAAAAAATCCCACCAACTTGTGTGAGGTACTGCAATAACAATACATTTAGTAATATTTTTTTCAATAGTTCCTACAACCTTCCAACCAAGCAGTTTGCAAAAGATTAAAGTATATATGTATTTTTTCATTTTGTTCTTTTAATTGGTGTAAAAATAGAATTATATTTACAAATAGAAAAAATACAATGCTTAAAAAGTGGTTAAGTTATATACTTCCTATTACTATATATGAGAAAAAATCTCAAATAAGTAAGAATTTAGAAGTAACCTGGAATAATGGCAAATTGGTCATTGATTCTGAAAACACGAATTATTCATACGGAAGTCTGCAAAAAGTACTACGTAACGGATTGTATTCTATTGGTAAAGAAAGAATTCAAAACATGAATTCTATTTTAGTTCTTGGTGTTGCTGGCGGAAGTGTAATTAAAACGCTTGTGGATGAATTTCAATTCAAAGGTAAAATTACTGGAGTTGAAATTGATGAAGAAATTACTACTATTGCAAACCAATATTTTAAATTGAATGAAATAACGAACTACACTCCTATTATTGCCGATGCAAATGAATTTGTTAAAAGTACAACTGAAAATTTTGATTTAATTATCATTGATATTTTTCAGGATGCAACTATGCCCGACTTTTTATTTAAAAATGAATTTATCAATAATACTAAACAATTGCTTCAAATTAATGGATTTATTTTATTTAATACTATGAACTTAGATGAAAAAGGAATTGATAAAAACAAACAGTTCATCGGTGCTTTTGAAACCTCAAGTTATATAATTAAAGAGTTTAAAAATATTGAAGTTTTTAATGAGTTGATTTTGGTTGAAAAGATTGATTAGAATTATAAATTTAGTCTTTCTATTTTATTAGTTATAGAAAATTCTTTCATTTCGTTTTCTAAATTAGTAAAATCTTCTTTTTTAATTTTTTTAGTGATTTCACCTTTTTTCAGAACTAAAATTTCATCACAATTATCATTTAAAGTCGAAAAAATATGTGAAGAAATAATAACAGTTTTATTTAGTCTTTTTAATTCATGAATAATTGCCGTAATAATCATATTACTTTGAATATCAACACCATTAAAAGGTTCGTCTAAAATAAATAATTCGTTTTTTTGAAGTAAAATTGAAGTTAACGCTAATTTTTTCTTCATTCCGGTAGAATATGTTACTGCATATTGATCTAATGGCAAGTCAAAAATATTTTTATCATCAAAATCTAAATTCTCAACTTTTCGAGCAGTACATAATAATTGTAAATATTCTCGACCAGTTATTTTAGAAAAGAAAAATGATTCTGTTTGTAAAAAACCTAATTTCTCTTTCATTATTCCATATTCGCAAGTAACTTCTCCTTGAAATGATTCTAAACCAGCTAAACATTTAAAAAAAGTTGTCTTTCCTGCTCCGTTTTCACCAACAATTCCATACACTTTTCCTTTTTCGAAGGATAAATTCAGATTATTAAGAACTTCATTTTTCCCAAAAGACTTTGAAAGGTTTTTAATTTCAATCATTTTAAAAAGGTATTTAATTTTTTAACCGATTCAAGATATAAATATGGAATAACTAATATTAAAATGGGCGGAAACCAAGCTAAAAAAGCAAGTATTACAACTTCTCTAATGGTTATTTTATCTGGAAAAGCAGCATATTTTGCTAACATGGCTGTAAGAATAAATAAATAACTCAAACACAAAATCCCTATTATTAATGCGTATTCTGTTGGAAAAAAAATCAACAGATTTATAATTATTGGCAAACATAATATTGATGAATAAAGTACAATTATTCTAAATTTATACCGAATAAATTCTTTTGAATTCATTGAATAAATCCAAACAAAATAACTGTTTTCTGGTTCTGTGTAAAAAAGCAAACAGGTAAGTTGAATCAATAAAAAAGAAAAAACTCCTAGTCCGAAATTATCCACTTTTATAGCCATAAAACACAAGAAAAAAGCAAAAATATTGACTAAAAATGTTTTTCTAAAACCAATGCAAAACTCAAAAGGATATTTATAAAAAGGTGTTTTTAGAGTGAATTTAGCCTTGCTATTAAAATTTACAAAAGCAAACAAAAAACTTATTATTACTAATAAAAAACTGAATATCAATTTTTTATAATAAATCAAAAAAAATAAAAAAGGAATTGCTATTAGGAAATTTTCTAAAAGTCTAACCTTTATAAAATCTGCTTTTGTAAAAACACTTTTTAAAAAATTAATTTTACTTTCTTGAGCAATTTTAACGATAAAACTTAACGAAAGAACTGTATAAATTACAGGAGCATATTCAACATCATTAAATAATTTTATAGACAATTGATAAAATAAAAAAACACTTGCTAAATAAACAATCACTGGGTTTATACCAAATTCAATTAAATGACGATTGGTCATTTTGTATTGTAATTTAAAGTATTCTTTTATCATTTTTTTCAATTTTAAATTTCTGCTTTTTTATAAAACGAATAAAATAGAAAACTTACAATTATTAATCTAACATAAGTAATTATTGGCTTTAAAGTCATTCCGAAAGTATATTTCATATAAAAATCGGTTTGATTTACCCAACTTTCAAAATAATTTTCTACAATGTATGCACCAACATATAAAGTGAATAAATATTGAAATATTTGAGTAATGATATAAAGAATAATAAAAAACTTTATCCATTTTAAATAATCAACATTCGGTTTAATTATCTTTAGGAAGAAATAAAAAGGTAAAATATTTGAAATATTGAAAAGTATATCGGTAAACCAAAACTTAAATTTATTATCAAAATTTGTTAGAATAAGTAGATTTTCAAACAAAATTTCAACAGAATATGCAAAACCAGAAATAGCTAACCAAGCAGATAATCCAAATGCAACTAAGAGATAATCTTTTTTAAGATAATTATTTTCCATAATAATTTTTTTCTAAACTTTTCATCGATTTCACTCTTTTACTATACAATCTATTTTTCTTAATTTTCCATTTTTCGTTTACAAAATAATAGTAATATCCTTGCTTTTCTAACATTTCAAATTCAAAGAAATTAAGGTTTGATGATTTAAAATAATAAATTATATCACTATAGCCAACAAATGAAATTTGAAGTTTTTCAAATTTATTTTTTGAAAATTTTACTACTCCTAAAGAATTTGTAGTTTTTCCTTCGATAAAATCATTTCCAATAAATGTTACACAATTGGCGCCTTGAATTGGACCATATCTATCAACTATTTTGAATTCAATAGAATCATTAGGCTTTTCGAGTTCTTTTAATAAAATATATTCTGGTTTTTCATTTGGTTGAATATCACTATTCAGTATTAAATATTTCCCTTCTTTTATCCATTTACCTTTTGTTTGTCCATTTCCAGCTAATCCGGCATACCAATCAAATATAAAAGTACTATCAGGTTTAATTGTAATTGATTCAAAAACATCATAACCACCATCCCAAGAATATTTTCCATAAATATTATTTCTTTTTAAAGAGCAATTTAAAAATAGTAATGAACTTAAAAATAGTGCAATTGTTTTCATTTTTTATTAACATAATTATTTTTTAAACTTAAACCATTTTCCTAGCCTTTTCTAAATCTTCTGGCGTATCAATTCCGATACTTCCGTGAGCAGTTTCAACCATTTTAATACGTTTTCCATATTCTAAATAACGAAGTTGTTCTAGTTTTTCAGAAGCTTCTAAAGAAAGCATAGGTAAACTGTAAAAATCCAATAAAGCTTGTTTTCTAAACGCATAAATTCCAATATGTTTCATGTAACGAACACCTACATTTTCTTCTCTTGGAAAAGGAATTACCGAACGCGAAAAATACAAGGCAAAATTTTGTTGGTCTACTATAACTTTTACGTTATTCGGACTGTTAATTTCTTCTTTATCAGTAATTTGAAACATTAATGAAGCTAAGTCTACTTTTTTATCGCTATCTTTTTTGAAAACATTAATTAATTCTTCCAATGGTTTTTTATCGATAAAAGGTTCGTCGCCTTGTACATTTACTACAACATCAACATCAATATTTTCAACTGCTTCCGCTATTCTATCGCTTCCACTTTCATGTTCTTTTATACTCATTATTGCTTTTCCGTTATGGGCAATAATTTCGTTATATATTAAGGTAGAATCGGTAACTACAAAAACATCATCAAATAAATTTGTAGCAATTGCAGCTTCATAGGTTCTCACTATTACAGATTTTCCACCTAAATCTTGCATTAATTTTGCAGGAAAACGTGTAGATGCATAACGAGCTGGAATAACGGCGATGATTTTCATGTGACTTTGTCTGTTTTAAAATGCTAAGATAAAATGTTTTTGTTTTTTATTGTTCAAAATATTCATCTTTAAATCCTATTAAGTATAATTTTTCTTTAGCACGAGTAATTGCAGTGTATAACCAACGAATATAATCTTTATCAATACCATTTGGTAAATATGGTTGTTCTACAAAAACAGTGTGCCATTGTCCTCCTTGGGATTTATGACAGGTCATAGCATACGAAAACTTTACTTGTAACGCATTAAATTGAGGATTATTTTTAACGTTTAAGAACTTTTTATACTGACTTTCGCCTTCATAATCTTTCATTACTTCATTATATAAAGTATTGGATTCATCATACGTTAATGATGGGGATTCGCTTGTAATAGTGTCTAATAAAAGCTCCACTTCAAACGGAATTTGATTGGGATAATCAATCATTCTGATTTTTACTGAAGCAAATCGAAAACCATACAACTCTCTAATTTTGAAGATTTCTAAAACCTCAATAATATCTCCATTTGCAATGAAATCGGTATCTTTTGAATCTTTTAACCAAAAATAATTGTTTTTTACAACCATTAATAAATCGCCCGAAGACAATTCTGACTCTCTTGATAAAATGGTAGTTCGAATTTGGTGATTGTATTGATTGGCTCTTTTATTAGAACGAACAATAAAAGCAGTTTCTTCTGGTCCATTTTTATCAAATGAATCATAAATTGCATCTTGAATATCGTAACCGTCTTGTAAACGAACAATATCTTTAAAATCTCCTAATGAAAATTTGAACGCATCATAAAAGTGAGATTTTAAAAGTTCTCGAAGTTCAGTTGCATTATACAAAATACCGGAAAACTCTTCTTGACGCATTACTTCGTCTAGTTCAATTCCATAAACTTCTTTATCAAAATGCATTGATAATGTTTCGTTATTTAATGCCGGGCTTACATCCATATTTATTGGAGGAAGTTGCGCCGTATCACCTATAAAAATAATTTTACAATTTTGACCTGCATCGACATAAAACATTAAATCATCTAAAAGCGAACCGTTTTCATAGAGTTTAGTTTCCTGATAAGAGTCAGAAATCATTGAAGATTCATCTACAATAAAAATAGTGTTTTTAAACTTATTAGGTTGTAATGTAAAAGAAACACCACCCGACTTACTTTTCTTCGGAAAATAAATACGCTTGTGTATTGTAAAAGCAGGTTTTTGCGAATAATTACTAATTACTTTTGCGGCTCGACCTGTTGGAGCTAAAAGCACATATTTTTTATCGGCTTTTTGAAGATAATTGACCAAAGTAGAAATGATCGTGGTTTTACCTGTTCCAGCATAACCTTTGAGTACAAATAGTTCATCTTTGTTATTACTAATGACAAATTCTGCAATTTTTTGAAAAAAAATATCCTGTTTTAATGTAGGATTAAAAGGAAATTTATCTCGTAACGTTTTGTAAAACAATGCAGAAGTCATTTTAAGATGTTTAGGCTTATAGATTTTTTCAAATATACAGATGATTTTTAGAAGAATTTCTTTTAAGAAGAAAAAAAAATTGTAGATTTGCGTACCTATTAAACTAAAAAATATATACTATTTATGTTAGAACTTGCTATTTATTTAGTCGTTTTGATTGTATTAGTCTTCGGATTAGTAAAATTGATTGATAAATTTGTCTCTCCAAAAGGAAGAACTATTGTTTCTGTTGTATTGTGGATTGTTTCATTATTCTTAGGATATTTAATTTATTCTTCTGTAATGAAGCCTATCGAATTTGAAAAAGCAAAAGCTGATCGTTATGAAATGGCTGTTAATAAATTGCTTGACATCAAAAAAGCACAATCTGGTTATAAAACTGTTTATGGTAAATATGCAGATACTTTTGAAGAGTTGATTCGTTTTATTGAAAACGAAAAATTCTCAATTGTTTCTCGTAAAGATACTATCGTAATTGATGCTGTAAAAAATGCTGCTTTTGGTATAACTACAGACGGAACCGGTGAAGGAGGTTTCTTTAAAGATATTGTAAAAATTGATACTTTAGGAACTGTTAGTGTAAAAGATTCGTTATTTAAAAATACTAATCGCTACAAAAACATGAAAGAAGTTAAAATTGGTGATTTAGTAGTTCCTATTTCTTTGAAAACGTCTAGTATTATTAGAAATGAAACTAAAGTTTCTACTTTTCAATGTATTATTGACAAAAACTTATTATTATCTGATTTAGATCAAGATTTAGTAGCAAGTGAAAATAAAGTAGAAGGAATTGATAAAATTAACGGTGACCAAATTATTTTAGGTTCTTTAGAAGAAGCTTCAGTAACAGGTAACTGGCCTAAAAAATATGGTAGTAACGAATAACGATATTACACAAAAGAATTATAAAAAGTTGTCCATTCAAATTTCTTTGAGTGGACTTTCTTTTTGTGTCTTTGACCTTCTTACAAATACAGTTTTATCTGTTCAGTCTGTTGTATTTACTAAAAATAGTATTATTGAAGAAGCTCTTTGGAAAGTATTTATTGATTACCCTATTCTTACTCAAAATTATGATGAAGTTATTGTTTTACATGATAACAACTTAAATACATTTGTTCCAAAATCATTATTTGACGAAAAATATTTAGGAAGTTATTTACAATATAATGTTAAGGTTTTTGAAACTGATTTATTTAATTTTGATACAATTTCATCAAATGAAATGAATAACGTTTATGTTCCATATGTAAACATCAACAACTTCTTATTAGACCAATACAGTTCATTTAATTACAAGCATAAAAATTCTATTTTAGTAGAACGTTTATTAAATTTGAACAATTCTTTACACGAAAAAGAAGTTTATATTCATTTTCAGTCTAATTATTTTGAAATTATTGTGCTAAAAGGAAATAAATTAATCTTTTTTAACTCATTTGAATACAGTTCGCCTGAAGATTTTATTTATTACATTTTATTTACTTTTGAACAACTTCAATTGAATCCAGAATCTATTTCAGTAAAAATTTTAGGAACAATTTCTAAAGATTCTGACTATTTTATAATAGCATATAAATACATTAGAAATTGTAATTTATTTGACACTTTTATTTTACCATCTACATTTGGTAAATCAGAAGATGAAATAAGAAATCATTTTATCCTTTTTCACGCATGAGAATAATATCTGGAAAATACAAAGGCAGACGTTTAACTGCTCCAAAAAAATTACCCGTTCGCCCTACAACTGACATGGCAAAAGAAGCTTTGTTTAATATTTTAAACAATCATTTTAATTTTACCGAATTAAAAATTCTTGAGCTTTTTGCAGGAACTGGAAACATTAGTTATGAATTTGCATCTAGAGGAAGCGCTCCTATTACTTGTGTTGATGGTGATTTTGGTTGTGTAAGTTATATAAAAAAGATATCAACAGAATTTGACTTTGATATTACAGCTATAAAAAGTGATGCTTTTAAGTTTTTAGAGCGTTGTAAAAGTTCATTCGATATCGTTTTTGCTGATCCACCTTATGGGTTAACACAACAGCAATTTGAAAATATTTCTACTTTAGTTTTTGAGAACAATTTGTTAGATGAAGAAGGAATGTTAATTATTGAACATTCAAAAGATACAAAACTTGAAAAAATGCCGTACTTTTCATTTGCAAAAAGTTATGGTGGAACCACTTTTTCGTTTTTTGAGTTTGAAGTTTCAGATGAAGAAGAGTAATTAACTTTCAAAAATTAAACTGTCAGAACTAGCTCCTAAATCTTTTAGAATTCTTAATATATCTTGAACAAAATCAGTTGGGCCACAAACATAAAAATGTTGACTAAAATCCGCTATGTTTTCAATAAGAAAATTTCTGTCAATTCGTTTTCCTTTAAAACCCACAACACCTTCTCTGGTTAAAACATGAAGAATATCTTGCTTAAACATTCTGTTTAATTCATTAAAAGCAATAATATCTAAAGACGTTTTATTTACAAAAATAAGCTTATTTCCTCTAAGTTTATTTCTCTTATATAAATCCCTAAAAATGGCTAAAAATGGAGTAATTCCAGTTCCTGCAGCGATAAAAATACCTGGCTTTTCAAAGTGAATAGCGCCAAAAATATCATGCAAAATTAATTCGTCGCCTTTGTTTATTCCGGCTAATTTATTGGTAACTCCTTTATGTTCATTGTATATTTTTACAATAAATTCAAGATCTTTTGTTTCTTTTTGATTAGTAAAAGTAAAAGGACGTAATTCATTTTTCCATTCAGGTTCGTTAATAGAAATATTTACTGCTTGTCCAGGAATAAAATCAAAATCTTTAGGTTTTTCAACTACAAAACGTTTTACATCATGGTTAATGAAGTTAGATTCAATTACTTTAACGATATGATTACTCATAAAAAAGATTTAAAATTAAAAAAAGCAGACCTATAAGCCGGATTCTGTATTCCAATAAATTGAAACCCTTATCATTTATCTAGATTTTACATTACTGTAAAACTCAAGCTGCCTACCCTTCAGCATCGAACGAGTCGCCCTTATTTTAGCGAACTAAAAATTGCTGATATACTTGACATTTCACCGCATAGAGTTTACCTGGTTTCACTACAGCATTACCTGTACATACTTTCTGTTGCACTTGTCCTCACCTCTCGGCGGATGGGCGTTACCCATTATGCTACTCTTTGGTGTCCGGACTTTCCTCCCTTTCGATGAATCGAAACGACGATAAGGCGGTCTGCTTTGCAAATTTAAAATTTAGAATTCACATTAATGCTATTTCTCTCATATTATTTGTGAATAACTTTTAGTAATCTTTTAATTCTACTATTTTACAATCTTTAAATTAAATCTATATTTGTAGATCAATAGAAATAATGGAACAGTTTATAGTATCAGCCAGAAAATATCGTCCGCAAACATTTAAAGATGTTGTGGGGCAACGTGCTATAACAAATACTCTATTAAATGCTATTGAAACCAATCATTTAGCACAAGCACTTTTATTTACAGGACCAAGAGGTGTTGGTAAAACAACTTGTGCGCGTATTCTAGCTCGTAAAATTAACCAAGAAGGTTATGATGATCCTTTAGAAGATTTTTCATTTAATGTTTTTGAATTAGATGCAGCTTCAAATAATGGTGTTGATGATATTAGAAGTATTATTGACCAAGTGAGAATACCTCCTCAAACTGGAAAATACAAAGTTTATATTATTGACGAGGTTCATATGCTTTCATCAGCAGCTTTTAATGCTTTTCTTAAAACATTAGAAGAGCCACCAAAACATGCTATTTTTATTTTAGCGACTACTGAAAAACATAAGATTATACCAACGATACTTTCGAGATGTCAAATATTTGATTTTAAGAGAATTACGGTTAATGACGCTAAAGAACATTTAGCCGAAATAGCAAATGAACAAGGTGTAACTTTTGAAGATGATGCTTTGCATATTATTGCTCAAAAAGCAGATGGTGCAATGCGTGATGCTTTATCTATTTTTGATAGAGTGGTTTCTTATTGCGGAAATAACCTTACTAGGCAAGCAGTTACTGAAAATTTAAATGTTTTAGATTTTGAATATTATATCAAAATAACAGATTTGTTATTAGAAAATAAAATTCCAGAATTGCTTATTTCTTATAATGATATCTTAGCCAAAGGTTTTGATGGACATCATTTTATTGCTGGTTTAGCCTCGCATTTTAGAGATTTATTGGTATGCCAAAATCCTGCAACATTAGTGCTTTTAGAATCTGGTGAGCAAGCAAGATTATTGTATCAACAACAATCTGTTAAAGCTTCTCAATCATTTTTACTTCAAGGAATTGAATTGGCTAATGATTGTGACTTGAAATTCAAACAAAGTCAAAATCAACGCTTATTAGTTGAATTATGCTTAATGCAAATTGCCTCTATCAACTTTGATGGAGAAAAAAAAAAGCTAAATCCTATATAATTCCTGCTACATATTTTAGAAATAGTTCTTATTCTATTGTAGAACAGACTTCTAAAGTTGTGAAAAATGAAGAAATCCCTATTCAACCAATTATTGTATCTAATATAGTTGAAGAAGTTAAACAACCTATTTTAGATAAAACTAATATCACTCCTGAAAATAAAAATAAGTCTGAAACAAAAATTTCGGCTTTATCTTTATCAAGTATTAAAGCTAAAAAGGAGTTAGAAGCAAAACAACTTATTCATACTAAACACGATGGAGAATTACCTACAGAAACTTTCTCTGAAACTAACATGTTATTATTGTGGAATAAATTTGCTGCACGTTTAGCTGACCAAAACAAAAGGCTAATGGCAACTTATATGCTAATGAGTAAACCAACTCTAAATTGTCCTATAATAACGATTGAACTTCCAAATGAAAGTACAAAAATAGAATTTGAAGCCGGAAATAATGAACTTTTAGGCTATTTAAGAGGAAAGCTTCATAACCATGACATTACAATTGAAGTAATAGTAAATGAGACGGTAGAAACAAAATATGCTTTTACTCCAGATGATAAGTATGAGAAGCTCAAAAGTATAAACCCTACAATGGAATTACTGAAGAAAGTTTTTGATTTAGATGTATAATAAATAATAGAGCTCTGAATTATCAGAGCTCTATTATTACAACTAACTTTAAAAATATACTATTTTTTTATAAACATATTCGTATAATATTTTCTTCCTTCTTGATCCATTCGAATAGAAATACCATAATGTGTATAATCTCCTTCTAAATTTGCTTTATGACCAGTACTCGCAATCCATGCATTAAGAGCAGCTTGTGGTGTAGAAAACCCAAATGCTACATTTTCTCCAACTCTATAAGCACCTAAAACTTGTTGTAAATTTGTTTTTCTTTCTGTAAAACCATCGTGATTTACAGAATTTGTTGCAATCATATAAGAATTATGTTCTTCTGATTTATACGAAATATGTTCGATAATTTCTAAAGGACTTAAATTATTATCAACTCTATATGTGTTGACTAAATCTAATAATTCTAATTCAATTGAATCGTGAGAATACGATTTCTGAGTTTCTGTTACAGTAGGTGTTGAAACAGATTCTGAATCAGAAGAACAAGAAGTTAAGGTAAATGTTGAAAAAATTAGGGCAAAAAGGATAAATTTTGTGTTTTTCATAATCGTCATCATTTAATGTCTTTTTGTAATTTCAGTAATCAATAAATCGATTAACTGTTTGATTTTCAAGACAAATGTACAACAACTACGATAACATGCAAATATATTCGATGAAATGCATAAAATTTTAACACTTATTTAAAAAACTGACTATCAAGGAGATAACCTAAAGATATTCCAATCGTAATTTTCTGACAATTTATAAACTATTCTATCATGAAGTCTATTTGGACGACCTTGCCAAAATTCAACTTCTATAGGTTTTATAATAAATCCACCCCAATGATTAGGTCTTGGTATAGATTTTCCTTCAAATTTTTGTTCTAATTCTTTTAATTCATTTTCAAGAAAGTCTCTATTTGGAATAACTTCACTTTGTGAGGATGCTAAGGCGCCGAGTTTACTTCCATGTGGTCTAGAATCGAAATAATTATCTGATATAATTTCTGAAGTTTTTTCAGCAATTCCTTTAATAATAACTTGTCGTTCTAAGGATGTCCAGAAAAAAGACAAACAAACATTTGGATTGTTTAAAATAGCCTTCCCTTTTTGAGAATTATAATTTGTATAGAATATGAAGCCTTCTTCATTATATTTTTTCAATAGCACTACTCTACTTTTTGGAAATCCATCTAAACCTATTGTAGAAACAGTCATTGCATTAACTTCATCAACTCCTCCAAAATCTTCTACTTCATGAAACCATTTATGGAATAAATTAATTGGATCTTCAGGAATTGAAGTCTCAACTAATTCACTTTTTTCGTATGATTTTCTATATTTTCCTAAATCTTTCATGATTAATTATGTTTTGATTTTTAATTAACTAAAATTAAATTGCTTTCCATCATTAGCTAAAAGGATTGGTTTAAAAATACTTTCTCCTTCTTTTTTAAATAAAGAAATATCTCCATAACGTGTAGAATAATGTCCCATTAGCAAAGTACCAACATTGGCTTTTTTAGCAATTAATGCAGCTTCTTTTGCTGTTGAATGCATTGTTTTAGATGCCAAATGATTTTCAGATTCTAAAAATGTTGATTCGTGATATAAAACATCTACATTTTTAATTATTGGAATAATTGATTCATTATAAAGTGTATCGCTACAAAAAGCATAACTTTTTTCTTTTTCTGGGCTAAAAGTAAGTTCTTCGTTTTTTATTTCTTTACCATTTTCTAAAGTAATATTTCCTCCGTTTTTAATTTTTGCAAAATAACATTTTTCAATATTATATTCTTCAACTGCTTCAATATTTAACTTGCGATGTGTATTTTTTTCTTTAAAAAGATAACCATTTGTATAAACTCTATGTTTTAAAGGAATTGTTTTAACTGTTACATTATCATCTTCAAAAACTAAAACACTTTCGTTACTTTCTAATTCATGAAAATATAAATTATATCCTGTGTAAGAATTTGATAATTTTAATTGTAGTAAAATGATTTCTTTAATTCCTTTTGGACCATAAACATGCAGGTCGTTTTCTCTATTTAACAAAGTAAAAGTTGAGATTAAACCTATTAATCCGTAAAAATGATCGCCGTGTAAATGAGAAATGAAAATTCTATTTATGCGCGAAAATTTAATTTTATGTTTTCTAAGTTGTACTTGAGTTCCTTCACCACAATCAATTAAAAACATTTGATTTTTAATTTCAAGTACTTGAGAAGTGGGATTGGTAATTGTTCTTGGAGTAGCTGCATAACAGCCTAATATAGTAAGTTTCATTTTTTTTAATTGATAATTGATAATTGACAATTATCAATTTTAAAATCCTAAATCACGCTCAATTTCATCCATTTCAATCATATCATGTGCTTCAAGTACTGAAGGAACAACAATAATTGAACTTGTAACTTTATTAAAATCGATATTATCTGCAACAATAACTAAAGATTTTTTTGCTTTAATATGCTTTTTTGAAAGTTCTTTAAATATATCTAAATCTTTTTCTTTAATAGAACTATCATGACTAATATCTAAAATAAGGTTTTGAGAAGCATAAGTAGAATATTGACTTGAAATATTTTCTACAAAAGCTTTAACATCTCCTTTAGTTTCTTTTATAATCATTGTATGACCTTTTTGCTCTACTTTCATAATATTTAATCTATTGAAGCTAATTTATGAATAATTATTTAATTTTTGATGCCAATAAGTAAATAACTGCCATTCGTATAGCAACACCATTTTCAACTTGGTTTAAAATTACCGATTGTGAAGAATCTGCAACGCCTGAAGTAATTTCAACACCTCTATTTATTGGACCAGGATGCATAATAACCACTTCCTTATTTAAGGAATCTAATAATTCTTTTGTAACCCCATATTGTTGCGCATATTCTCTTGTAGAAGGAAAATAATTAACATCTAATCGCTCGTTTTGAACGCGAAGCATATTTGCCACATCTGCCCATTCAAGCGCTTTTCTTAAGTTTGGTTCAACTTTAACACCTAAAGACTCTATATGTTTAGGTAAAAGTGTTTTTGGTCCGCAGACTTTAACCTCTGCTCCTTGCATTTGAAGTGCAAATATATTAGATAAAGCAACTCTTGAATGCAAAATATCACCTACAATTACCACTTTTTTTCCTGCTACTTCTCCCAAACTTTCTCTAATTGTATAACTATCTAGTAAAGCTTGTGTAGGATGTTCATGAGCACCATCTCCAGCGTTAATAATACTTGCGTTAACATTTTGAGATAAAAAATGAGCTGCTCCCGGATTGCTATGTCGCATAACAACCATATCTACTTTCATAGAAAGTATGTTATTTACAGTATCTATTAAAGTTTCCCCTTTTTTAACTGAAGATTGTGCTGCCGAAAAACTAATGACGTCTGCAGAAAGTCTTTTTTGAGCTAATTCAAATGATAATTTAGTTCTTGTACTGTTTTCGAAAAAAATATTAGCAATTGTAATATCTCTTAGCGAAGGAACTTTTTTAATAGGTCTGTTGATTACTTCTTTAAAATGATCGGCAGTTTCAAAAATTAAATCAATATCATCTTTTGTGATGTATTTTATTCCTATTAAATGATTTACAGATAAAGTTTTCATTTATGTTGTGTGTTGTTGTGTCTTATTTTATTACTTCGATTAAAACCAAATCTTCTCCTTCATTTTCTTTCCATTTTACAATAACTCTTTCGTTGTTAATTGCATCGACTTGTCTTCCTCTATAATCGGGTTGTATGGGTAAATGACGACTAAATCGTCTATCAATCAAAGTTAAAAGCTCAATTTCAGAAGGCCTTCCAAAAGATTGAATTGCTGTTAATGCTGCTCTAATACTTCTTCCTGTATAAAGTACATCATCGATAAACACTACTTTTTTATCTTCCACTACAAAATCAATTTCAGTTTTATTAGCTTCTAATGTTTTATCGCCTCTTCTAAAATCATCCCTAAAAAAGGTAATATCCAAATAGCCAACTTGGATAGATTTTATACCATACTCCTCTTTTAATAATGAAGATAAGCGTTGCGCTAAATATTTTCCTCTTGGTTGAATTCCTATTAAAATAGTATTTGAAAAGTCTAAATGATTTTCTATTAATTGGCAAGCCAAACGATGTAGAATGATATTGACTTCTTTTGCAGTTAGCAATACTTTTTGACTCATTTGTAGTGGTGTTGGTTCAGCAAATTTAAAAATTTATTTCGCTATAATGGATATTTACTAAAAAAATAAAGCCGATTCTATTTAAAGAATCGGCTTTACTTAATATTAATAAAAGAAAAGGATTATTTAGACCATTCTTTAATACTGTCGTTATTCATTTTTTCATAATCTTTATTTCCGGCTTTAATTGCTCCTTCTAAAGAATATTTTGCAGTTTGAATTGCTCCTTTTTTATCACCTAATCTTGCTTGAATTAGAGATTTTAATCTTAAATACCAAAATGGTACTTCTTTATCTGAAGGAGTTAATGAAATGGCATTATTTACCCATAATAAAGCTTTTGTCATTTCTTTATCTGACTCATAATAATATTTTGCAGCTGAAAAATAATCTCCAACTGAAGGACCAGCTAGTGCTTTTTCAATACTATTCATCGCAATTTCTTGAGTAGGAACTGTAAATGGAACAGATACTAATGTTCGTTCCCAAGAAATTTCTAATGCACCAGAATCATTCGTTAAGTTGTTTAATGAAATAGTAAACGACTCAACAGGTTTATTCAAAGTTTCTGGCTTTACATTAACTTTTAATGCAACTTTTTTATCATCCCATTCTTGAGGTAATCCCCAATTGTTAGTATCTGTATAAAAAATTACATCCCAACTATCTGCTTTAGGAAGTGTAAATAAAGCATATGTTCCTTTTTTTAATTCACTTTTACCAAACATAACATTTTCACTAAAAGTTACTGTTGTGTTTTCATTTGCACCTGTTCTCCAATATTTTCCATAAGGAACTAGTTCTCCATAAACAGTTCTCCCTTTTGCACTTGGACGTGAATAATTAACTTCAACTGTAGTTAATCCAACAACTTGTTCAATTTTTGATGACGGACTCGCTTGTGGTGTTTTTACTTGTGCTGTAATTGAAATCCCTGCCATTAATAATGATGCTAATACTATCTTTTTCATTTTTATTGTTTTTTATTTCAACGAAATTAATAATTTCTTACTTGTTAAATGTTAATAAAATCTAAAACAATATTTTTGTTTAACTTTTTTTTTATTTAATTAAACAAAATTGTATATTTACCAAAAAAAATGAAAATTTACACTTTAAGCTCCAAACAAAACTTACCAATCTCTTTAGATGAGGCTTGGGTTTTTTTATCCAATCCTAGAAATCTAAAAACAATAACTCCAGATTATATGGGTTTTGAAATACTTTCTGGGGCAGATAGGCCAATGTATCCAGGACAACTTATTCAATATATTGTAACTCCTGTTCTAGGAATTAAAACTAAATGGGTTACTGAAATTACTCACGTTGTAGATAAAAAATTTTTTGTAGATGAACAACGTTTTGGACCATATGCATTATGGCATCATAAACATTTTTTAAAAGAAATCGATGGTGGTGTTGAAATGGAAGATATTGTAGATTATAAAGTTCCAATGGGAATTTTAGGCCAAATAGTGCATCCATTTATCGTTCTACCTAAACTAAATGAAATCTTCGAATACAGAAGAAAAAAACTAATTGAATTATTTGGAGAATTTAAATAATTTACATTATGAAAAACATACTATTAATTGGAGGTTCATACGGAATTGGTTTAGCGTTAGCCAAAGAACTTCAAGAAAAAAATAACGTATTTATTGCTAGTAGAACAAATGAAGAATTGGTTAATTTAAAAATTACACATATACCTTTTGATGTTTCTACAGATTCGTTAGATACTTCAAAGTTACCAGAAGTAATAGATG
>PKEA01000047.1 GCA_002862805.1 Flavobacteriaceae bacterium
GTTATCCTATTTTATTAGATGTCTCAATACAACAAGGTCCTTACGCGGGAGCTAATTCAACTCAATCATATTGTACAACAGATGCAATAACCGATTTATTTAGCTTGCTTGGAACTGGTGTTACAACTGGTGGAAACTGGACTTTTAATGGTGTTGCTAGAGCAAATGGAAGTTTAGACCCATCGACAGATGTATCAGGAAATTATACTTATACAATCCCTGCAAGTGGTGTCTGTGATGCAACTTCTGCTACAATTACTATAACTGTAAATCAAACACCTTCAATTGTTGCAGTTTCTGATTATGAAGAATGCGATAATACTTTAGTTGATAGTGACGATACAAATGGACAAACGGTCTTTTCATTAACTACTAAAAATAGTGATGTATTAAATGGTCAAACAGGTATTAATGTTACATATCATGATTTAGAATCTCAAGCTATTGCAGGAACAAATGCAATTACAACCATTCATACAGCAAATAGAATTATTTATGTTCGCTTAACAAACACTTCAACTAATTGTTACGCTACAACTTCATTTAATTTGGTTGTAAACCCAAAACCTGTCGCTGTTAGTGAAATTTTTCTAAAACAATGTGATGATGATACTGATGCTAGTACAAACTTTAATTTAACTGATGCTAACGATTTTATTTCAACAGATACTAGCTTAATCTTTACTTATCATAACTCACAATCTGGAGCAAACAATAACAATGATTTAATTGCTAATGAGTTGAATCATATTGCATCAAACGGAAGTGTTATTTGGGTAAGAAGCGAAACGCCTAAAGGGTGTTACAGGGTAACTAAAGTTAATTTAGTAGTGTCTACAACTCAAATTCCTGCTTCGTTTAACCCAGCTCCATTAGAAGAGTGTGATGATTATGTAGACGCAACTAATTTAGCAAATGATGGTTTTGACAATTTTGATATTGAAACTGCCTTTACTCAATTAATTAAAAATGTATTCCCTGTTGGACAAAGACCTTTTCTTGAAATATCATATTACGAGTCTTACGATGATGCATTGTTAATTGTGAATCCAATTACTAATTCAACTGATTATAGAAATATAACGGCAAATGCTCAGCCTATTTGGGCAAGAGTAGACAGTAGTTTAAATACTGATAGTGGTTGTAAGGGTATTAAAGAGCTTCGACTTGTTGTAAACCCTTTACCAGATGTGGATTTAGGTGTAAACTTTACCCTTTGTGTTGATCCTGTAACAGGAATAGGTTCTGAAATTGTAGATGCTACACCCGCAACTCCTGGAAATTATCAATATGTATGGACTCCTTCCAACCCTAATGTTGATGCATTAGGAAATGAAAGTGCTCAATTTGATATTACACAAGCTGGTACTTTTTCAGTAATTATTTCTAATTCTACTACAGGTTGTCAAAATTTCGACAGTATAACAGCAGACTTTTCTTCTGAACCTGCTACATTTACCGCTAATGTGATAACTCCAGCTTTTTCCACAGGCTTAACAACAATTGAATGCATTGCTACTGGTGGTTTTGGTACATATGAGTATAGTCTAAACCTTATTGATTGGCAAACTAGCCCAATATTTACAGATTTACCAAATGGAACTTACACCGCATATGTAAGAGATATTCAAGGCTGTGATATATTGTCAGTTCCTAATCTATTTGCAATAACTTATCCTAACTTTTTTACTCCAAATGGAGATGGGTATCATGATACATGGAATATAACTGATTTAGATGATACTTATAATGCTAATATTTTTATCTACGATAGATATGGAAAATTATTAAAGCAAATTACTCCTAATGGCCAAGGGTGGAATGGAACTTTTAATGGACAGCCATTACCATCAACAGATTATTGGTTTAGAATTGAATATACAGAAAGTAACGTGAGAAAAGAATTTAAATCACATTTTAGTTTAATTAGATAAGATGGACGGAGTAATTAAAACATCTATAGAAAATAATATTGCAACGGTAAGTTTTTTTCACCCCGCTAGTAATTCTTTTCCTAGTTTACTACTCGCAAATTTAACTCAAGAATTAAATGTCTTGAGCGAAAACAATTCAATTAATCTAATTGTTTTGAAAAGTGAAGGTAATGGTGCTTTTTGTGCTGGAGCCTCTTTTGACGAACTTTTAGAAGTGAGTAATTTAGAAGAAGGTAGGTTGTTTTTCTCTGGCTTTGCCAATGTAGTTAATGCTATGCGTAATTGCTCAAAAATCATTATTGGAAGAGTTCATGGAAAAGCAGTTGGTGGTGGAGTAGGAATAATCTCCGCTTGTGATTATGTTTTTGCTACAAATAATGCTTCAACAAAATTATCTGAATTAGCAATTGGTATTGGTCCATTTGTAATTGAACCAGCGGTATCAAGAAAAATAGGTAAAACTGCAATGACAGAAATGACTCTTGCTGCTACCGAATGGAAAACAGCCGAATGGGGTCTAAATAAAGGCCTGTTTACTCAATTATTTAGTTCTTTAGATGAACTGGATAATTCTTTAAGTAACTTTGCTTTAAACCTTGCAAGTTATAACCCTGAAGCACTTACTGAAATAAAAAAAGTAATATGGGAAGGAACCGAAAACTGGAATACATTACTTTATGAAAGAGCTGAAATATCAGGAAAATTAGTTTTATCTGATTTTACAAAAAATGCTTTACAAAAATTCAAAACCAAATGAGTTATTTCGTAACATTACAACCTGCTACTATTGAAGAAAAAATAGCAAATGCACCTGACGAAAGTTATCAAATAGGATTAGCAATTGGCAGTTATTTGCCTTTTGTAGTTTTAATTATTATTGCCTATATAATGTACTATAGGGCTAAAAACAACAAACCTAAAGATTAATTTTTCTTGTTTTTAACCACCCTGTAATGCTTAATCTTTCTTGTTTTACAGGCTTTACTTCATGCTCAAGAATCTGGCTTTCAAAAACAACCATTCTTCCTTTTAATGGGTAAACCTTAATGTCATCTTCACCGTCTTTATAAATGACTAATTCTCCGCCATATTCTGGCAACCAATCTTCATCATTTAAATAACATACTAATGATAATTTTCTACTATCATCATTTTGAAAAGTATCTAAATGTCTTTTATAAAAAGTTCCTTCAGGGTATAGTGCATAATGAAATTCTCTTTCTTGAATTCCTAAAAAACAAGTCCTATTAAGGTAATTAGTAAAATGTTCTATTTTTTCAAAAAACGCTAATTCTTTTGCATTAGCTAGTTTTTCATCTATCCAAAAAATAAAATCACCTCTAATTGCTTTCACAATTAATTCATTGAATTGGTTTCCAATAGCAGCTTTTTTAAAATCTTCTTCATCATACTTATCAAGTAAGCTTGAACGGAGGTTTTCAACTTCTTTCATCAAAAAGAAGTCATCAACAATACTATATTGCTGGTTTAAAAGATCGTCAATTATCTTTTCGTATTGCGGGTTCAATTGTAGATCTTCCATATTTTAAAAGTGGGCAAATATAGTGTTAAATAGCATATAAAAATTAGTAAATTTTATTTAGTAAATTTGCAGTCATAATTATCTTAAATATGAGTAACATAAGAATAACAAAACAATTTACTTTTGAAACTGGCCACGCGTTATATGGATATGATGGAAAGTGTAAAAATGTTCATGGGCATAGCTATAAATTGTCAGTAACTGTAATAGGAAAACCGATAACTGATTCTTCAAATGTAAAATATGGAATGGTTATAGATTTTACAGATTTGAAAAAAATTGTAAAAGAAGAAATTGTTGACATCTTTGATCACGCAACTGTGTTCAATCAAAACACACCACATATTGAATTAGCCAAAGAATTAAAAGATAGAGATCATCATGTAATTTTAGTTGATTATCAACCTACCAGCGAAAATATGGTAATTGACTTTGCAAAAAAAATAAAAAAACGTCTTCCGGAAAACATTAATTTATTTTCTCTTAGACTACAAGAAACTGAAACTTCATTTGCAGAATGGTTTGCTTCTGATAATTAAAAAAAAGCCTCAATAAAATTTATTGAGGCTTTTTAAATATTAACTTAATTTAACTAACTTATTTTTTTACGATTAAGAATTCACTTCTTCTGTTTTGGGCATATTCTTCTTCAGTACATTTTTTACAATCTACTTTTGGTTCGCTTTCACCAAATCCTTGACCCGTAATTCTTTCTTTAGAAATTCCTTTAGAAATAATATACTGAACTGTAGATTTAGCTCTTCTGTCTGATAAATTCATGTTGTATTTATCTCCACCTCTACTATCTGTATGAGATTTAGCAAATATTACCATTTCTGGATATTCATTCATAACTTCAACTAATTTATCTAACTCAGCAGCTCCTTCTGCAGTAATATTACTTTTATTGAACTCAAAAAATATTGGTTGTAAAATAACTTCTGTTTCAGTAATAATTGGCTTAATTGGTTCTAAGTTTATTACAACTGTAGACTTACCTCCTTCAGATTTTTCCATTGTTCCTACTCCATTCTCATAACCTAATCTTGAAGCTTGAACGGCGTATTCCATATCACAGTTAACCTTAAATATGCTTTCTCCATTTTCTGAAGTTTCTGACTTTCCAACCAGTTCTAATTTCTCATCAATCATTGCTACAGTAGCGCCTTGTAATAGCTTACCTGTTTTAGCATCTTTTACAGTTACAGTAGTTTCTACTCCACAAATAGGGTCCGCAATGTAAATATTATCTACACCATCTCTATTACTAGAAAAGAAACCAACTTTGTTCTTTGTATTAAAACTAAAAGCAAAGTCATCTTTTTCAGAATTTACTGGTAACCCAAGATTCATTGGTTCAGAACTATCATTTAAATTAACTTTAAACACATCAAATCCTCCTAAACCAACTCTAGAGTCAGAAGAAAAATATAATATATTATCATCTGTTACGAAAGGGAAACTATCATTTCCTTCTGTATTAACTCGTGATCCTAAATTTTCAGGTGTTCCATAAGAATCTCCATTTACACTTACCTTCCAAATATCTTCTCCACCTAAACCTCCAGGCATATTTGAAGAAAAATATAATGTTTTTCCGTCTTTACTAATACTAGGGTTTCTTACAGAGTAGGCAACATTATTAAATGGTAATGCTTTTTTATTAGACCAAGAATCTCCTTCTTTGGTTGCTTTATAAAGATAAATTTTACCAAACTTTAATTGTTTTTCTTTATCTTTTTCAAAGCCTTTACTTTCATTAAAACTCTCACTTGCAAAATACATTGTTGAGCCGTCAGAAGTAATCGTAGCCGGACCATCATGCCATTTTGTATTTAAGTTATCCACAGTAGTAGCTTCACTTATTGTTTTATTTGAATTATAAGTTGCTTTATATAAATCCAAATAAGGCTCTTCGTTTAAACCATACTCTTTTCTTGAAGTATTACGAGCACTTGCAAAATAAAGTGTATTATCATTAGTTAAAACAGCACCAAAATCAGATTTATCACTACTTATGTCAGATTTTGTTGCTCCAAATAATTTAAATTGAGAAGTAATGTCTGAAACATAATCTTGATTACCAAGAAATGTTTTTGCTCTACTATCATTTGGCTTCATAGAAGCAAAAGTTTTCATTTGCTTGTTAGCTTCAGAATAATTCCCTTCAGCTTTTAGCATTTGAGCATACTGAAAATATGTTTCAGCATCTTGTTTTTCTTCAACTAATTTAGCAAACCACTTTGTTGCTTCTTTAGTATTAAAGACATTATAATAACTATCCGCTAATTGCTTATATACATAATTATCAGCTTTGCCTTTGTCTAGTAATTTTAAATATTCTTGTGCTGCCTCAGTATATTCATATCTATCGAATAACTTGTCAGCTGCTTTTGTGTCTTTGTTTTGTGCACTTAGTATTCCACTAGCGATTACAAAACTTAAGGTGATATATAATTTCTTCATGTTTTTGTCGCTTTATAATTAGAAATATCTTGGTGAACTTGATACTTTTTTAGAGAATTTCAAATCAAACAACAAAATAATTTCGTGTGAAGCTGGAGTTGAAACGTCTAAATCTGAAACAATATGGTCATATGCATAACCAATTCTAATGTCTGGTGTTATAGCATAATTTACCATAGCTCCAAAACTGTCATCTAATCTATAAGTTGCGCCTATTTCAAATTTCTCATTAAACAAAAAGTTTGTAGATAAATCTAAAGATGCTGGTGCACCAAATGCAGATTTCAACATAAAAAATGGTTTGAATTTAATAGATTCATTAACATCGAATACATATCCTCCAGTTAAAAAGTAATGTGAATATTCAGAACCATACTCTCTTCCATTAAAATCTAAATGTTTAGACTTTAACATATTTGGTACTGAAAACCCTAAATAATATTTATTGGTATAATAAAATAAACCAGAACCAATATTCAAATAAGCGTTACTCGTGTTCTCAGCAAAAGCTGGATCACTAGCGTCTGGTAATGTATTATAAACATCGCTATACAAACCTACTTTATGTAAAGTAACACCAGCTTTTAAACCAAATGCTAATTTATGTTCTTCACCTAAATTTAAGGTATATGAAAAATCTCCATAGATATTATTTTCCTCAACAGGACCAATTTTATCTGAGATAACAGACAAACCTAAACCTACATTTTTACCGGCACGTGTATGCCCAAAAAATGTTCCTGTTGTTGGAGCATCTTCAATATCAACCCACTGTTTTCTATACAATAAACCCAATGATAGATTTTCCTTACTTCCTGCATAAGCAGGATTCATAACACTCATATTGTACATATATTGTGTGTAATGAGGATCTTGTTGTGAAAAGCCTTCTATTACAAAGCTTAACAATAATATCGAAACTAAATATAGTTTGTTCATTTTTATTTTGATTAATTATAGAACTACTCTTACTTATAAAATAAGAGTAGTTCATAGTTGTATTTTATTGTTCTCTATTGATATAAACCCATCCAGTTCTTGAAGCCATGTCATTAAATTGAATAACATAGTAGTAAGTTCCATCTGGTAATTCATTTCCGTTATTAGACTTACCTACCCATTCATTTGTATAGTTTGATTTAGAATAAACTTCTTTACCATATCTATTAAATATTTCAACTTTTTTAACATCAAAACCAGATAAATCCCAACTATCGTTTAATCCATCTCCATTTGGAGAAACTCCTTTAGGAATAGTACAACTTTCAACAAATACAACTAATTCTCCAACTTGACTACATGAAGCATTGTTTGGAGTAAAGAAATAGGTTGTTGAACCTAAAACAGAAACATCAGCAACAGCTGGTGACCAAGTTCCGCTATATCCTTCTAGTGATTGAAGTGGTAATTGGAAATTTGAACCAACACATACTTCTACATCATTAAAAGTTGGAACTTCTTCACCATTTATAACTAATTCATACTGACTAGTTCCACTATTTATACAGTTTGTAGCATCTTGAGCAAAAGTATAAGTAATAGTATAAGTACCTGGGAAGCTTGAAGATAAATCTACTTCTCCTGTTGAAGGGTTTACAACTATATTAGAATTATTTCCAGCGAATGTTCCTCCTGTGTTAAATCCAGTAACTGACGTATCAGGTAAAGGGTTAGAAGTGCTTGAAATACAAACTGGACTTACATATGTAAATGTTAGAACCGGATTAGTAAACACAAATGGATCAATTGTAAATGTATATGGTTCTGAGAAACAACCTGTAATTAAATCATGAACAATCAACGTATACGTTCCAGGAGTTACGCCTGTAAAGTCAACACTTGTTTGAGTTGTTGTTGATGTACCATTACTTAAGATATACTCATAATCTGTAACATATAATGTATAGAAACCAACATCTGAATAATCTTCTGGGTCAAGTAGTGACCAGTCTGCAGGATCCCAAGTAACGCTTGGTAAAGTTGCAGTAGTTAATCTTCTGTAAGTATATCCAACTCCAGGAGTAAACACTGTTCCGTTGATTCCCCAAACATCTAAAATTACATCTGTGCTATTTGATAAAGCAATTTGGTCATTGTTATTAACACCTCCACAAGTTGTAAAACTTAAATCTGGTGTAACTCCTCCTGTATTTGCACTTGTACTTAATTTAATGACAACTACATCGTTATTAGATAAAGTTCCTGATAAAACTAAATCACATGAAGGAGCTGCATTTCCGTTAGTATACACTTTTAACTTGTAATTACTTAGGTTAACAGTAGCTCCTGTTCCATTGTACACCTCAACATAAGTTAATGCTCCAGTAGCTGCGTCAGTAACTTCAGATATAAATAAATCTGAAGCGGTATTTAACTGCATATTTAATGGAGATAATACTTCAAATGTTGCTGTTTGATCAGCACATGTTGGTAACGAAGTAATATCTATTGTTGGAACAGGTACAGAGTTTACAACAATTGTAATTGTATTACCTAATGCATTATTACAAGTTCCATCATTAATATTGCTTAATAAAACAACTACATCAGCAGTAGGATTAGGAACTGTAATTGTAGCAGAACCTGTAGCGTCTAAATCAACCGTTTGAGCAGTAGCTGTACCTATCGTATAAGTTACAGTTGCATTTGGTGTTCCTGTGATGGTAAATTCAGCATCACTTCCTAAACAAATTGAAGGGTTAACAGCAGTTAAGCTAGTAACAGTAGGTAAGGCTCTTACCACAACTGTAGATGAATTTGTTAAAGCCGTGTTACAAGCTCCGTTATCAATATCTGATAAATTTAACACTACGTTTCCAACAGCTGGCGCCGTAACAGTAATTGTTACAATACCTGAAGCGTCAATCGGAATTGTTTGAGTAGCTCCCGTTCCTATTATATAACTTAAAGTAGTATTTGCCGAACCAGTTACAGTAAATACAGCATCCTCACCAACACAAATTGGAGTATTTGAAGTAACATTAGTTACTGAAGGAGCCGGGTTTACTACTACAGTATAAGGTGTAAACACTGTTGCACATTGACCTGCATCTGGCATAAATGTGTAAGTTGTTGTTTGTGTATTATCAACCGCAGGTGACCATGAACCTGTAAAGCCTTCTATAGATGTTGTTGGCAATGTAATCACATCTCCAACACAGAATGGGCCAACTTGAGTAAATGTTGGATTGTATACTGGGTCAACTAAAGTAATAGCAATAGCATCGTTTATTGTACAGCCATTTATTGTAAAATTAAATCCTGTATAATCTCCTGCAGGTAAATTTGAAATAATAATATCTCCATTTACATTGGCTGTATAATTAATTGGTCCTACTGGTGCCGTATCTTGTGTATAAGAAACTCCATAAGTATCTCCTGGTGTAAATCCAGAAACAGTAATAGATCCTTCTGTACCATTACAAGTTGAAGGGTTAACTGAAACAAATGAAGGCGCAGATTGTATTGAAAAAGTAGCTGAATAATATAATCCTCCATTGTCAAGGACAAGACTGTCATCACATTGAGTAGGGTCATCATTATCTCCAGTTACATCATAATAAACTTCAATAATATAATTACCAGGTGTATTTGTAGTTAAATCAATAGCAGAAGAAACTTCTTGCCATCTTTGATCTCCACTTGAACAAGAAGCACCTCCTGTTGGATAAGTACCCGTTGTACATTCTTCTAGTAATGGTAAGTTTACAACTGTAAATGCTCCAGGAGCACTAGAAGCTTCATACACTCTATAATTTAATCTTGCACTACAAACATTTGAAGTAGCTGTTTTAAAAGTTCTTAATTCTGCTCCATTAAAAATTAGGTTTCCAGAAGCTTGAACATAAGTACCTAAATCGCTATTTGGGAAAACATTCATTGCTGATCCTATAGTTTGAGAACCAGAAGTTGTATTGAAAAATTCACCGTTAGCGGTTGTATTACAATCATCTAATAAGACAGCACTAGCTATTGTACCAAAAGTACATGTAGCCAATACTTGGACATTTAAAGTGACTGTAGACGCACATTGTCCAGCATCTGGTGTAAATGTATAAGTAGCCGAATTCATATTATCAACTAATGCAGGTAACCAAGATCCTGTAATACCATTATTAGAAGTGTTAGAAAGTACTGGCGCTGTATCTCCAGAACAAATAGGTGCTGGTGAAATAAACGAAGGCACAGTTTCTGCATTTACTGTAATTGAAACATCTATTGGTATAGCACACTGACCTGCGTCTGGTGTAAATGTGTAAACTCCCGAATTCACATTATCAACTAAAGCAGGTAACCATGTTCCTGTAATTCCATTAGTTGAAGTATTAGGTAAAGTCGGCGCTGTAGTGTTTTCACAAAACGGAGCAATTGCATTAAAAGTTGGAGTTACTAAGTCTAAAACTGTTATTTCAACAAAATCAGAAGTTGCACAAAGTGAGTTAGTATCTGTAGATTGTACATTTACTGTATAAACTCCTGGTGCAGGAGGTGTAAACGTAACTGTAGAACCAGTAGTTGCACTTAATCCAGTATTTGGAGTCCAATTATAAATTCCGTTACCACCTGTTGCAGTTAAATTTACCGTTTCATTTATACAAATTGTTGGATTTACTGGTGTTAATTCAACGTCTGTAGAAGTTGAACCACCTGAAGTTACTGTAACAGAATAATCACAAACTGCTCCTGCATAACCATCAATCATTAAATAATATGTTTGACCAATAGTCAACCCTGTAAATGACAATGCATTTACTCCAGGGTTCATTGGAGAAAAACAATTTATAGAAGTTACAGGCCCACTACCACAAGTAGCAGCTGTAAATACATAAAACTGAATTCCTGAGCCATTCGTACAGTTTCCTACATTTACATCCATTGTAATTGAAGTTGCTGTTGCTTGAAAGGTCAAGAAAGAGTTGTTTTCAATAGAACCACAAAAAGCGGTTGTTAATTGAGACCATGTATTTACAGTATATGTGTTTGATGTGTTACCACAGTAACCATCTAAGTTACATACAGGCGCAGCTGTAGGACAGTCATTTCCTGCTGGCGAAGAACCACTACAACCAGGAAATAATGTATTAAACGTTCTAGGTCCTGACCAAAAACTTAAACCATCTGTAGAACCACAATCAGATAATACATAAAACTCATATGGAGTATTAGGGTTTAATCCAGTTACTGTAAAAGGATTAGATGAAGCATTAATTATTGTAGAAGCTCCTGTAGGATAACCTGAACCTGCAGGTTGAACCACAATTTGCCAATTAGAAACCCCAGTATTAGTATCCGTCCAAGACAATGTTGCCTCAGTTGAAGTAATACCTGTTACAGTTAATGCTGTAGGTTGTCTACAAGGAGGTGGAGGTGAACAAATAATTGTTGCATCCCAACCAATACCCGTTACTGATGAATCAGAATTAAATACAAATGTCAAACATCCTGAAGCGCTTGTCGCAGTATATTGAGGCGGTAATGCAGTTCCTGCATAAGTACCTACTAAAGGTGAAGCAGAAGTTGGACCATCATAAATTCTTAGACTATCACAACAACTCTCTAAACCAAAAGTGTTAAAAATAACGGTTACAACTTCTCCAGCATTATCAGGACAAATTGTTGTAGTAACATTAGTTTGACTATTAGAATAGTTACCAGTAGCTCCTCCTTGATCATAAAAATGATCCCCAGCACAATAAAATGGCTGTGTTGTAAATGTTGCTTTTGTTGACCATAAACTTAAGTCAGTTGTAGGAGTACAAATAGCACGAACATAAACATCATATGTTGTTTGTGAATTTAAACCTGTAATTGTATATGGATTTAAACTTGTTGTAACACCCACAGAACCAGCAGTTGGAGCTGGTGAACCAGCTGGTAACCAAATTACTTCCCATTGAGTAGCAGAGCCTGTTTCAGTCCAGCCAACATTTGCAGTTGTAGCTGTAATTGCTGTCATAGTTAAAGCTGTTGGTTTAGGACATGTTGGCACTGGTGCACAAGTTACGTTTGATGTCCATCCAACTCCTGTAACACTTCCATCTGAAGTGAAATTAAATGTCAAGCATCCATTTGCTGCCGAAGAAGTAAAGGCTGGCGGCATATTAGTACCTGTGTAAGTTCCTAATAAAGGTGCTGCTGTACTATTTCCATCATAAATTCTTAAAAAATCCCAGTTATTTTCAATATTAAATGATGTAAATGTAACCGTAACTAATTCCCCAGCATTTGTAGGGCAAATTGTAGTCGTAATGTTTTCACTATTAGAATAATTCCCTGAAGCACCACCAGAATCTACAAAATTACCTCCGCAAACAGGTGGTAAAGCTGTAGTTGTAAAATTCATTCCTCCAGACCAAGCACTTGAATTATCTGTTCCACACAATGCTCTTACATAGTATGTATAATTTGTTAAAGGAGAAAGACCTGTTAAGTTATAAGGTCTCGTTACTGGCGAAACGACTGTTCCTGTACCCTGAACAAAACCAGCAGGGCCATATTCAATTGCAAACTGAGTAGCAGGACCAGTATATGTCCAGTTTAAAGTTGCAGATGTAGATAATGGTGTAACAGTTAATGCCGTTGGCACTACAGTACATGCTTGATCTACATTTACATTATCAACAATCCATGCATCACCGTTGTCATTTTCCATAACAAACGCAATGTAAATACTTTGATTTGCATATGCTGTTAAAGGAATAACTTTTTGTTCAAAAGGAGCATTTATGATATCTAACTCTGTGTAGGTTACAAGTGTAGTTGTAAAATCCGCAGGATTATTTTGAGAAGCAGTAGAGATCTTTACTTTATAAATACTCCCCTGCTCTCCGTTAGCAATAGATCTTGCAAAAAACCTAAGTTGTCCATCTGTTGGAACCGTAACTAATGGAGTAACCATCCAATCTTCAGCTATTCCAGAAGTAACATCTTCTTTGTTAATAATTGCAGCCTTACCTCCGGCATAAACCCAGCCTAATCCAGTTGCAGTAGTTGTAGTCCAACTTCTTGTTGTACCAATCCCATTGTCAAAAGTAGTCCAACCCGTTGGTGGAAATGTCGCACCTTCGAAACCTTCAGACAATTGCCCGTAACTAAAGAAAGTGAATAATGACATGAAAAAAAGTAATAATTTTTTCATTATGTTATGTTTTTGTTATGATTTGATTAATTTTCAAAGTTAGTAATTATAAGTGTTCAGAAAACATCTGTCGATGAAATGTAACAATTATCCGATGAAATGTTTTTTTTAACATAGTATATTTTATGTATTTTTGCATACTCACATTTAAAATCAAAACTTGAAAGAAAAAAATAAAATATATTTTGCATCTGACCAACATTTTGGAGCACCTACATCAGAAAAAAGTTTTCCACGCGAACAAAAATTTGTAGCTTGGTTAGATGAAGTAAAAAAAGACGCTGATGCTATTTTTCTTTTGGGTGATTTATTTGATTTTTGGTTTGAATATAAAACAGTTGTTCCAAAAGGTTTTGTTAGAGTTTTAGGCAAATTAGCTGAAATTAGAGATTCTGGGATTCCGATTTATTTTTTTGTTGGAAATCACGATTTATGGATGCACGATTATTTTCAAAATGAATTAAACATTCCTGTTTTTCACGATAATGAAGAGTTTACTTTTAACGGAAAATCTTTTTTAATAGGACATGGTGACGGAAAAGGACCCGGAGACAAAGGATACAAACGCATGAAAAAAGTGTTTACAAATTCTTTTTCTAAATGGTTGTTTCGCTGGTTACATCCAGATATTGGTGTAAAACTAGCTCAATATTTATCGGTAAAAAATAAATTAATTTCTGGCGAGGAAGACGTAAAATTTCTAGGAGAAGAAAACGAATGGTTAGTTCAGTATGCCAAACGCAAACTAGAAACCAAACACTACGATTATTTTATTTTTGGACATCGTCATCTACCAATGATTATTGAGGTTTCTGAAAATTCTAAATATGTCAATTTAGGAGATTGGATAGGTTACTTTACCTATGGTGTTTTTGATGGAGAAACTTTCGAATTGAAAGAATATAAAAATTAATCTTGTTGTTCTAATTCTTCAACTTCTTTTTCTAAATCCAATTTTCTGAATGATGGAGAAACAATAGCTGTCCCAAAAACTGTCACTAAAGTCATACACCCTCCAAAAACAACAGCTGGCACAACTCCCATTAATTTAGCGGTTAAACCACTTTCGAAAGCACCTAATTCATTAGAAGAACCCACAAAAATAGAATTCACAGAAGAGACTCTTCCACGCATATTGTCTGGAGTATGTAATTGCAATATAGTATTTCGAATCACAACTGAAACACCATCGGCAACACCACTTAAAAATAAGGCTACAACAGAAATCCAAAATATTTCTGAAACACCAAAAACAATTATACAAAGTCCAAATACAAAAATGGCTGTTAATAATTTTACACCCGCATTTTTATTCAACGAAAAGTAAGCTGCTGCTAACATAGTTACGATAGAACCTACCGCTGGTGCAGCACGAAGAATTCCAAAACCTTCCGACCCAACTTTTAAGATGTCTTGCGCAAAAATGGGCAATAATGCAACTGCTCCTCCAAATAAAACTGCAAACATATCTAAAGAAATTGCACCTAAAATGGTTTTATTATTGAATACAAATTTTACCCCTTCTTTTAAACTTTGAAATATAGGTTCACCAATTTTAGGATTTAAAATAGGCTTTTTAGAAATTTGGGTCAACCAAAACAAAGCAAACAGAGTACATCCAAAAACCAAACACATTGACCAATGTACTCCTATAATTCCAATAGAAACTCCAGCTAATGCAGGACCAAACATAGAACCCATTTGCCAAGTTGAACTACTCCAAGTTGCAGCATTTGGGTAATTTTTCTTTGGAACAATTAAAGATAAAAGTGAAAAAACAGTTGGACCAATAAAAGCTCTCACTAATCCTCCGCAAAAAACCAAAGCATAAATAATTCCTAAAGTTGTCGATGTAGAAAGTGACTCAACAACACTTGGAACCGTTACTAAAAAAAGTCCTAAACTGATGATTGAAAAACCTAAAAGGCATTTCATAAGCAGACTTCTTTTTTCATTCTGGTCAACGATATGTCCTGCAAATAAAGCCATTGAAACAGCTGGAATAATTTCCATTAAACCAATAATTCCTAATGAAAGTGGATCTTTTGTTAAACTATAAACTTCCCATTCAATAATTACAAATTGCATGGACCAAGCAAAAACCAATGCGAATCGCATGGAAAGAAAAAAACGAAACTCTTTAAATCGTAATGCTGCGTATGGGTCTTTTTTAGCCATTTGAAGGTTTGATGTCGCGTAATTGAAGCTGCAAAGTTACAACATCTCTCCATTCATTTTCTTCTAAAGAAACAATTGCATCAAACTTTTGCAAATTTTTAACAACTGATAATTTATCTCCAATTTTAAACCCAATTGCTCCAAAACTTTCTGAATTACCTTGTTTAACAAACGCTTTTAAATGTTCATTATCTGAACCCAAATTTTTTGCATAACCTGAATCCGTTAATTCTTTTATCAAAAATAAAGGCGTCATATTTTGAGGACCAAAAGGTTCAAATTGTTTTAAAATTCGCATCAATTTTGGGTTTACTTCAGTCAAACAAATTTCAGCATCATATTCTAATTCTGGAATCAACAAATCAGGATGTATGGTTTCTTTTACTGTTTTTTCAAATGCGCTTTTGAAGTTTTCGTAATTTTCTTCTAGGAGTGTCATTCCGGCTGCATACATATGTCCGCCAAATTGTTCCAAATGTTCTTCGCAAGCTTCTAATGCATTATAGACATCAAAATCTTTTACCGAACGCGCAGAAGCAGCTAATTTATTGCCACTTTTTGTAAAAACAATTGTAGGTCTATAATAGGTTTCGATTAATCGAGAAGCTACAATACCAATTACGCCTTTGTGCCAATTTTCTTGATACACCACAGTAGAAAATCTTTTTTCTTCATTTGAATCGGTAATTTGAGATAAAGCTTCTTTGGTAATTTGTTTGTCTAAGCCTTTACGCTCGTTATTATTGTCTTCAATTTCTTTGGCAAACTCTTCGGCTTGAGCCAAATTGAATTCGGTTAATAAACGCACCGCATAATCGCCATGTTTAATTCGGCCAGCAGCATTGATTCGAGGAGCCACAACAAAAACAACGTCGGTTATGGTAATTTCTTTCTTTTTTATGGATTGAGTTAATGCCTTTATTCCTGGTCTTGGATTAGAATTTATTACTTCTAATCCAAATTTCGCTAACGTTCTATTTTCTCCCGTAATAGGAACAATATCAGCCGCAATTGCAGTAGCAACCAAGTCTAAATATGGAATTAAATCTTTTGCTGTTTGGTTTCGATTTTTCCCCAAAGCTTGAATTAATTTGAACCCAACACCACAACCGCATAGTTCGTCATAAGGATAGGAGCAATCTTCACGTTTTGGATCTAAAACAGCAACGGCTTCGGGCAATTTATCTCCAGGTCGGTGATGATCACAAATGATAAAATCAATGTCTTTTTCTGCAGCATAATTTACATGGTCAACTGATTTTATTCCGCAATCTAAAGCTATAATTAAAGTAATTCCATTGTCTTCAGCAAAATCGATTCCTTTATAAGAAATTCCGTAACCTTCGGCATAACGATCTGGAATATAAGTAGCAACATTGGGGTAAAATGTTCGTAAATAACTTGAAACCAATGAAACAGCTGTTGTTCCATCTACATCGTAATCGCCAAAAACCATTATATTTTCATTGGCAGCAATTGCTTTTTCAATTCGCGCAACCGCTTTATCCATATCTTTCATTAAATATGGATCATGTAAATCATCTAAAGACGGACGGAAAAAAGTTTTGGCTTGTTCAAAGGTTTCAATTCCTCTTTGAACTAGTAAAGTCGCAATAATTTCATCGACTTGAAGTGCATTTTGTAAGGCTTGTACTTTTTGTTTTTCGGGCTTTGATTTTAAATTCCAACGCATACTTAATTATGAATTAAAAATTATGAATTATTATGAATGGCTTATATAATACAAATGTATAATTATTTTTTATTTTTTTGTCATTTCGACCATAGGGAGAAATCACATACTAATAATCAAAAATGATGATTTAAAAATTCAAATTCAGAATTAAACTTTTTTATTAATTCTAATTTCTTTTCTCTTCTCCATTTTTTCAGTTCTTTTTCTCTTGCAATAGCTTCCTCAACCCAAACAAATTTTTCGTAATAAACTAAAAATCCTAAATTATATTTTGAAGCAAACGTTTTGTTTCCTTGTTCTAAATTTTCTTTGTGTTGCTGTAATCGTTGTTTTAAATTATTTGTCATACCAATATAAAAAGTAGATCTATATTTATTGGTAATTATATAAACATAATAAGAATGAAAGCCTAATTGCGGATTGAATTCATTCATGATTTAATTTTACTTTATGTGATTTCTCCTTGCGTCGAAATGACAAAGTTTTACTTATGAAAAAAAGTTTTAACCTCAACAGTTGCAAACTTTCTAAACATTTCCATTACACCACAGTATTTTTCTACTGATAAATCAACTGCGCGTTGTAATTTCTTCTCATTTAAATTATTCCCATAAAAATGATATTCAACCGTTACGTGGTCGTAAATTTTTGGATGTTCTTCTGTTAAGTTTGCAGATGTTTCAATTTTAAAATCAGTTACTTCTAACTTCATTTTTTCTATTAATGAAGCCACATCTAGGCCCGAACAACCCGCTAAAGAAGCCAACATCATTGCTTTTGGTCGTAAACCTGCTCCTTCGCCACCATTTTCTTCTCCGGCATTGATTGATACAGTTTCTCCACTAGGATTTGTAGATTCAAATTGCATTTTTCCTTTCCAAGTTGTAGTTACGTTGTGTGTCATTTTATTATTGATTTGTTTAATTGTTAAAAAACTCACTAATCATTATATAATTTCACAATACCCACTAATCCAATAGAGAATATAAAGATTCCAGATATTATAAAAAAAGTGTTTGCATTTTTAAATCCACGAAATGCAATTGTAATTCCAATAATAAAGGAAAGTATTGTAATTAGAAATATAATTTTAGAACGTTTTTTCATCAAAGTTATTTTAAACTCTTTCCGCCAACACAAATTACAATTTCGCCTTTTGCAGGTTTGGCTTCAAAGTGTTTTAGTACTTCTTCGGCAGTTCCACGAACGGTTTCCTCGTGTAGTTTCGACAATTCACGAGAAACAGAAACAGGTCTGTCGGCACCAAAGTATTGCACATATTCGGCAAGCGTTTTATTTAATTTATGAGGCGAAACGTAGAAAATCATGGTTCTTGTTTCTTCGGCTAAAGCTAAAAAACGCGTTTGACGACCTTTTTTATCGGGTAAAAAACCTTCGAAAACGAATTTATCATTAGGCAAACCACTATTTACTAAAGCTGGGACAAAAGCCGTTGCTCCAGGCAAACATTCTACTTCCACTCCGTTTTCTACACAAGCACGTGTTAGTAAAAAACCTGGATCGGAAATAGCTGGTGTTCCAGCATCGCTAATTAACGCAATGGTTTCGCCAGCTTGCATACGTTTTACTAAATTTTCAACGGTTTTATGTTCGTTGTGCATGTGGTGACTGTGCATGTGTGTAGCAATTTCGAAATGCTTTAGCAATTTTCCGCTGGTGCGTGTGTCTTCGGCTAAAATTAAATCGACTTCTTTTAAAACGCGAATTGCTCTAAAAGTCATGTCTTCAAGATTACCTATTGGTGTTGGAACAAGAAATAATTTTCCCATAAATTAGTTGAACTTTTTCTCAACAATTTCTAAAAATCGATTTTCAAACTCTTCTTTTCCGTCCCAATTGTTATAGTCTGGCTTAACGAAATCGTTAATAAATCCTTGCGCTTCATCAAAAGAATCGAATGTGTTTAATTGAGAAAGCACTCTGTTGAAATCATCTGAACTTCCTCCAAATAATTTTTTCTCAAAAGCAATTCTATCGTTTAGTCCTATGTTTATTCCTTTCGTTAATCTATCGTTAAGCGACATTGTTTTTGGTTCTTCAAAAACTACTTCAGGAACTTTTTCAATTACAATTTCTTCTTTTACTTCTGCAACAGCTTCTTCTTTTGCTTCAAACAAATCTTCAGCTATTTCAGGTTTTGATGCTTCAACCGCTTCAAAAGTAAGTTCTGCAACTTGCTCTACTTCTACGGGAACATCATTTACTTTTACAAAATCGGGTTCTTGAAAATCTCCACCAAAAACATCGTCAAATAAAACCGATTGAGGTTGCTTAAGGTCGTCTTCATGAACTAAAGATTTTTCTTCTTCAACTTCTTCCTCGGTTTCCGCTTCCGATACAACTTCCTCTTCAATAATTGATTCTTCAACTGGTTCTTCTGTCTTAGCTTCAACAACTGGTTCTTCAATTTTTTCCTCAACTACCGCTTTTTCTAGTACATCAGAAACTTTTTGATTTTCTAATTTATGCTCTAAGTCTTCACGAGAAATTTCTTTTTCAGCGATAGCAATATTTTCTTCATAAAAACGTAAAACCGTTAATTGATCGTACAGTTTTTTTGTCTCTTCATGCAGTTGAACCGTTTCAGAACGGTTTTTTAACTTCAAAACTCGGTGTGCAATACTGATTAGTTCTGCTTCTAACTTTTTCTTCATAACGTAAAGGAATAGAAATTGAATAATTATAAATTTCTTGTAAAAATATTATTTTAAAACTTGAAAATAAAGAACTTACTTAAAAACTTATATTGTTTGTCTTTAGTGTAAATTTACGTAAGTTTGTTACGACTACAAAAGTAGTGGATTCTAATATTAATTGACCGAAATATACGAAATGTTTCTTGAAAATACAGTAAATCAACACGAACAATTTGGCTGGATAGAAGTAATCTGCGGCTCAATGTTTTCTGGAAAAACAGAAGAACTCATTCGTCGTTTAAAAAGAGCTCAATTTGCCAAACAAAAAGTTGAAATTTTTAAACCGGCAGTTGATACTCGTTACGATGATGAAATGGTGGTTTCTCATAATAAAAATGAAATTCGTTCTACGCCTGTACCAGCTGCTGAAAACATACGAATACTTGCTCAAGGTTGCGATGTTGTAGGTATAGACGAGGCTCAATTTTTTGACGATGAAATTGTTGCGGTTTGTAATGATTTGGCCAATAGCGGAATTAGAGTTATTGTTGCTGGTTTAGATATGGACTTTAAAGGAAATCCTTTTGGACCAATGCCTGCGCTTATGGCAACTGCCGAATATGTTACTAAAGTTCATGCGGTTTGTACACGTACCGGAAATTTAGCAAATTATAGTTTTAGAAAGTCTGAAAACGACAAATTGGTAATGCTTGGTGAAACTGAAGAGTATGAACCATTAAGTAGAGCTGCTTATTATAAAGCGCTTAGAGAAAACTTAGAAAAATAAATTCTTTTGAATTATACTTTACAACATATTATATCTACTTTAGACATTAAAAATCAAGAAAATTTTCCTGATTTTAATGTAGATAATATTTCTATTGACAGCCGTTCGTTACAAAACAACAGCGGAACACTTTTTTTTGCTTTAAAAGGCAATAATCACGATGGACATCAATTTATTGAACAACTTATTAAAAAAGGAGTTGCTTTTTTTGTTGTAGAATACATTCCAAATCATTTAAAAAATAAAGCGCACTTTATTGTAGTTAAAAACACTTTAAAAGCGCTACAAAAAACGGCAATTTATTATCGTAATCTATTTCAATTTCAAACCATAGGAATTACAGGAAGTAACGGAAAAACAATTGTGAAAGAATGGCTTAACTTTCTTTTGAGCCCTAATTTTAACATAGTAAGGAGTCCGAAAAGTTATAATTCACAAGTTGGTGTTCCATTATCGATTTTTGGAATCAATGAAAATCATAATTTAGGAATTTTTGAAGCCGGAATTTCCCAAAAAGGAGAAATGGAAAAACTTCAAGAAATTATTCAGCCAACTATTGGAGTTTTTACCCATTTAGGTAGTGCTCATGATGAAAGTTTCGCGAATTTGGATGAAAAAATAAAAGAAAAAACAGCACTTTTTAAAAAATGTGAAGTTGTACTTTTAGAAAAAAATGCAGAAGTAGAAAAATACATCAGTTCACCAATAATTACTTGGAGTTTTGACAATAATAAAGCTGATTATTTTTTGTCTAAAAACACAAAGAGTAATAAACTTACAGAAATAGAAATTAAAGGAAAAAACCTTGATTTTAAAGTTTCAATTCCTTTTAATGATGAAGCTTCAATAAAAAACGCAACTACGTGTATTATTGCAATGCTGTATTTAAAATATGAAATAAAAGATATTCAAGAACGAATTCAACAATTGTATCCTATTGAACTTCGATTGCAAGCTAAAAAAGGGATTAATAATTGTTTACTAATTGATGATTCTTATTCGTCAGATTACCAATCCTTACAAATAGCATTAGATTTTTTAGAACAACAAAAATTACACAGTAAAAAAACTATAATTCTTTCTGATGTTTTTCAGGGCGGATTACCTTTAAATGAGTTGTATCAAAAAGTTGCAAGCGCTATACAAAACAACAAAATAGACAGAGTAATTGCAATTGGCGAAACCATTAGCGGATATTTGAATGAATTGCCAAATGTAATTTCATTTCCAAATACAAATGACTTTTTAAAGCAGTTTAACCTCAATTCATTTGAAAACGAAACCATTTTAATTAAAGGAGCTCGAAATTTTTATTTTGATGAAATTGTGGTGGTTTTAGAAGAAAAAAATCACGAAACTGTTTTAGAAATTAATCTTGATGCCTTAAGTCATAATCTAAATTTTTACAAATCGAAACTATCTCCTAAAACCAAAATTATGGTTATGGTAAAAGCTTTTGGTTACGGAAATGGCGGTTATGAAATTGCAAAACTATTAGAACATAATAATGTTGATTATTTAGGTGTTGCTTTTGCTGATGAAGGAATTTCATTAAGAAAAGCCGGAATTAAAATTCCAATTATGGTGTTGAATCCAGAAAACAGTAGTTTTCATGCCATGATTGCTTACGATTTAGAACCTGAAATATATTCTTTAACAGGATTAGAAGCTTTTTTAAAAGTCGCCAAGCAACAAAATATTACTTCATACCCAATACATTTAAAAGTAGATACGGGTATGCATCGTTTGGGTTTTGAATTACCTGAATTACCTGAATTGAAGAAGCTTTTAAAAAACAATAATTTTATTGAGGTAAAAAGTGTTTTTTCACATTTAGCCGCTTCAGATGATATTACATTTAAAGAATTTACCGAATTACAATTTAATAGGTTTGAAAAATTCTATAATGAACTAATTAGTGTATTGCAAAAAAAACCAATCCGACATATTTTAAACACTTCAGGTATATTTAATTATCCTCATTATCAAATGGAAATGGCACGCCTTGGAATAGGACTTTATGGTGCAGGAAACTCAACTGTAGAAAATAAAAACTTACAAAATGTAAGCACATTAAAAAGCATTATTTCGCAAATTAGAACAGTTGAAAATGGCGAAAGTATTGGCTATAGCCGAAAATATTTAGTCAAAGAAAAAATTAAAGTAGCCACAATTCCTATTGGTTACGCAGATGGAATTAGAAGAGCTTGGGGAAATGGAATAGGATATGTTTTAATAAACAATCAAAAAGCAGCTATTCTTGGTAATATTTGTATGGATATGCTTATGGTTGATGTAACTTCTATAAACTGCAACCCTGGAGATGAAGTCATCATTTTTGGAGAGCAGTTAACCGTAAATGAAATTGCAGAAAAAACAAACACCATTTCTTATGAAATTCTTACAGGTATTTCTCAACGTGTGAAACGTGTTTTTTACAAAAATTAAAAGCAATGTCCCTTATTTTTTATAAATTCGCAAATAATTAACCAATTAAACTAGATAAATATGTTAAAAGAGTTCAAAAATTTCATAATGACAGGAAATGTAGTTGAGTTTGCTGTTGCTGTAATTATGGCTGGCGCTGTTGGCGGAGTTGTAAATGGTTTCGTTAATGACATTGTAATGCCTTTCGTAGGTTATTTCAGTGGAGGTGTTGACTTTGCAGATAAAAAAATCATCTTAACAGAAGCCGTTGCTGCATCTGAAGGGGTTGCTGAAGTTGCTGAAGTTGCAATTCGTTATGGTGCTTGGGTTAATACATTAGTAAACTTAGTAATTGTAGGTTTTGTAATGTTTATGATTGTAAAAGCTTACAATAAAACTAAAAAGCCGGTTGTTGAAGAAGCTCCTGCTCCTGCTGGACCATCTCAAGAAGAATTATTAGCAGAAATTAGAGATTTGTTAAAAAAATAGTAATATCCGCTACATTATATATTCTAACTAAATCCCGCTTAATCAGCGGGATTTTTCTTTTTGATAAAGTTTTGTGAAAATTATATAAACTTTCTGTTTACAAAAGAATATTCTATATTTTTGTATTACAAATTCATAAAAAAATGAAAGTAGCAGTAGTAGGTGCAACCGGAATGGTTGGTGAAATAATGTTAAAGGTATTAGCAGAAAGAAATTTTCCGGTAACAGAATTAATTCCAGTTGCCTCTGAGAAATCTGTTGGTAAAGAATTAGAATGGAATGGTAAATCTTATAAAGTTGTTGGTTTACAGACAGCTGTAGAAATGCATCCAGATATTGCTTTATTTTCAGCTGGTGGAGAAACTTCATTAGAATGGGCTCCAAAATTTGCTGAAGTGGGCACGACAGTTATTGATAATTCTTCTGCTTGGAGAATGGATCCTTCAAAAAAACTAGTAGTGCCAGAAATTAATGCTTCATCTTTAACAAAAGAAGATAAAATTATTGCAAACCCAAACTGCTCTACTATTCAAATGGTGTTAACATTAGCTCCTTTACATACAAAATATAAAATAAAAAGAGTTGTCGTTTCTACTTATCAGTCTATTACGGGTACTGGTGTAAAAGCAGTACAACAATTAGAAAATGAATATGCAGGTACAAAAGGTGAAATGGCTTACAAATACCAAATCCATAGAAATGCAATTCCTCAATGTGATGTTTTTGAAGAAAACGGATATACAAAAGAGGAAATGAAATTGGTTCGTGAAACACAAAAAATATTAAACGACAAAACTATTGCTGTAACTGCAACTGCTGTTCGTGTGCCAATTGTTGGCGGTCATAGTGAAGCAGTTAATGTGCAATTTGAAAACGATTTTGAAGTGAATGAAATTCGTCAAATTTTACACAACACTTCTGGAATAACCTTACAAGATAATTTAGATGCTTTTACTTATCCAATGCCTTTGTATGCAGAAGGAAAAGACGATGTTTTTGTGGGTAGAATTCGAAGAGACGAAAGTCAACCAAACACTTTAAATATGTGGATTGTAGCTGATAATTTAAGAAAAGGAGCAGCTACAAACACAATACAAATTGCAGAATACTTAGTTGCCAGTAAATTGGTATAAAACCTAAATGAAGAAAAAGTTTGCCATATTAAATTTTATTTTGATGCTTTCGGTATTATTTGCCGTTAGTTATCAATCGCTACATACTTTTTCACACCATAAACACGAAGAAACAAAATCTGTTTCTTTAGAAAAAACTTTTACAAAAAACTTATCAGAGAAAGAAAACTGTCCGGTTTGTGATTTCAAATTTACCAGTTTTCTTTCTCCAGAGGTTTTTACTTTTACTTTCTTTCCTCCACATTTTGAGATTCCTTATCAGTTTTCAGTTAATGAAAATTTTAATTCAATTTGTGATTGTTTATTCTCTCCTAGAGGACCACCTTATCTAGTTTAATTTACTATTTATTTTTGCAAAAATGAGCTTCAACTTTATTTTAAGTTGTAGCAATTTCTTTATATATATTAATTAAACTACAATGAAAAAAATAATTCAATTAGTCATCATATTTACATCTTTATTAAGTTATTCACAAAATAAACTTACTGGAAAAATAACAACGGAAAAGAATATTCCTTTACAAAACGCCATAATTCATATTACAGAAAACAACACTTTTACAGAAACAAATGAATTGGGTATTTACACATTTGAAAATATTCCCAAGGGAGAAATAACAATAGTTGTACACTTATTAGGTTACGAACAAAAGACAGAAAAAACAAACAGTATTTCTTCTACAGAATTAAATTTTATTCTTCAAGAAAAAGAACAACATTTAGACGAAGTAATTGTTTCAACGGCTTTCAATAAAATGCAATCGCAAAATGTGATGAAAGTAGAACATCAGTCTGTTAAAGAAATGCGTAAAAACGGAAACATAGCTTTGATGGATGGATTATCAGAAGTTCCTGGTGTAAGTCAAATTTCAACCGGAACTTCTATTGGAAAACCGGTAATTAGAGGCTTAAGCGCATCTAGAGTTTTGGTTTACGCGCAAGGAATTCGATTAGAAAACCAACAATTTGGCGAAGAACACGGACTTGGATTAAGTGCTTCTGGAATTGAAAGTGTAGAAATTATTAAAGGTCCTGCTTCTTTATTATATGGTTCTGATGCAATAGGCGGAGTAGTCTATTTTAATCCTGAAAAATATGCTCAATTTGGAAAACAGGAAGCTAATTTTTTACAACAATTTTCAAGCAATACACAAGGCACAAACACTTCTTTTGGATATAAAGCAACACCAGGAAATTGGAAATTTTTAATAAGAGGAAATTATAATTCTCAAGCAGATTATAAAATTCCAAATGGAGATAGAGTCATCAACACGCGTTCAATTGAAAAGGATTTAAAATATGGAATTGGTTATTCTAATTCGCATTTTTCAACCGATTTTCGATACAATTACAACAACTTAAATTTAGGGTTACCTGAAGAAGATATTGAAAATTCCGGTTTTAGAAATCCGTTGTTTCCGAAACAAGATATTGACAATCATATTTTAAGTTTAAACCAAAAATTTTATTTCAAAAACTCAAAATTAGAAGCAGATTTAGGTTATATTTTTAACAACAGAAAAGAAATAGAAGACATAGATGAAACAGCTTTGCATATGAAATTAAAAACAGCAAACTATAACATCAAATACTATTTTCCAAAATGGAAAAATTTTGAAACTATTGTTGGAATTCAAGGAATGCATCAAACCAATTTAAACTTTGGGGAAGAAAGATTAATTCCTGATGCAATAATTAAAGACTTTGGCGCATTTATGACTTCAAATTACGAATGGAACAAAAACGCTATTCAGGCAGGAATTCGTTTTGATAAAAGATCCATTTCAACTTCAGAATATGGAAATTTTGGAGACGAAGGTTATTTTGAAGCTTTAGATAAACAATTTGAAAGTTTTAATTTCGCATTGGGATACAAAACAAACTTAACTGAAAAAATCACAACCAGATTCAACTTAGCTTCTGGATTTAGAGCGCCAAATCTATCTGAATTAACTTCAAATGGAGTTCATGAAGGAAGTAATCGTTATGAAATAGGGAATTCTAACTTAAAAAACGAACAAAATTTTCAAGCCGATTTAAATTTGGAATACAACAGTGAACATTTTGAAATTTTTGTAAATGGCTTTTACAATCATGTAAATAACTACATTTATATTGAACCAACTTCTGCAACTATAGATGGAAATGATGTGTACAATTACGTTCAAAACAATGCATATTTATTTGGTGGAGAAGCAGGAATTCACTTCCATCCACATCCGTTAGATTGGTTGCATTTTACTAGTAGTTTTGAAAACGTAACCGCTAAACAAGAAAATGGGGATTATCTTCCATTAATTCCTGCAAATCAATGGAAAAACAATTTAAAAACGAACTTTAACTTGTCTAACTGGTTCCAAAAAAATTATATTTCAGCACAAATAAATTATACTTATAATCAAAATAACACAAGTGCTTTTGAAACAAAATCGAAAGATTATAATTTGGTAAATTTAGGTTTTGGAGGAGAAATGAATTTTGGTAAACAAAAAATTGATGTTTATTTAAATGCAAACAACTTGTTTGACAAAAATTATATTGCTCATTTGTCACGATTAAAAAATGACGGCATTCCAAATATGGGTCGAAATATTGTTTTAGGATTGAATTTTGATTTTTAATTAACAACTACTTTAAAATCAAATTCTTATTTTTGATAAAACTGAAAAAGCAAACATGAAAAAAACAATAACAATAGCAACTATTGTTTGTACATTAACTATGAACGCACAAACAAAAATTAATTATCCGGTAACTAAAAAAATAGATCACGTAGATACTTATTTTGAAGAATCTTTAAATGATCCTTATCGTTGGCTAGAAGACGACAGAAGTACTGAAACAGAAGCTTGGGTTAAAGCTCAAAACGAAGTTACTTTTGGGTATTTAGAAAAAATTCCATATCGAAATAAGTTGAAATCTCGAATGGAAAAACTATGGAATTACGAAAAAATTTCAGCTCCATTTAAAGAAGGAAAATATACATATTATTACAAAAATAACGGTCTACAAAATCAATCGGTTGTATATAGAAAAGATACTAAAGGTAAAGAAGAAATCTTTTTAGATCCAAATACTTTTTCAAAAGACGGAACAACTTCTCTTGGTGGTTTAAACTTTTCAAAAGACGGTTCGCTTGTTGCTTATGCGATTTCAGAAGGCGGAAGCGATTGGAGAAAAGTTATTGTGATGAAGACTGCAAACAAAGAAATTATTGGGGATACAATTGTCGACATTAAATTTAGTGGTGTTTCTTGGTACAAAAACGAAGGTTTCTATTACTCAAGTTACGATAAACCAAAAGGAAGTGAACTTTCTGCAAAAACTGATCAACATAAACTGTATTTCCATAAATTGAATACTGCTCAAAAAGACGACAAAGTTATTTTCGGGTTAAATGAAAAAAGAAGGTATGTTGGAGGTTATGTTACTGAAGATGAAAATTATTTAATTATTTCTGGAGCAACTTCTACTTCAGGAAATGAGTTATATTATAAAGATTTATCTAAAAACGGACCTATTATAAACATCGTTAATAATTTTGACAATGATAATAATGTTTTAGACAATGTAGGAACTAAATTTTATATATCTACTAATTATAACGCACCAAATAAACGAATTGTAACTTTCGATTTAGCAAAACCAAGTCAAGAAAACTGGGTAGATTTTATTCCAGAAACTGAAAACGTATTATCGCCTTCAACTGGTGGTGGTTTTATTTTTGCGGAATACATGAAAGACGCCGTTTCACAAATCAAACAATACGATTATGATGGAAAATTAGTCCGTGAAGTTGAATTGCCTGGAATTGGTTCGGCAGGTGGATTTGGTGGCAAAAAAGAAGAAACGACTTTATATTATTCTTTCACTAATTATGTTACTCCTGGTACAATATATTCGTTTGATCCAAAAACAGGAAGTTCTAAAGTATATAACAAGCCAAAAGTAGATTTCAAAAGTGAAGACTTCGAATCAAAACAAGTGTTTTATACTTCGAAAGACGGTACAAAAATACCTATGATTATTACCTATAAAAAAGGAACTGAACTAAATGGAAAAAACCCAACGATGCTTTACGGTTATGGCGGATTCAACATTAGTTTAACACCAAGTTTTAGTATTGCTAATGCTGTATGGTTAGAAAACGGCGGAGTTTATGCAGTTGCTAATTTACGTGGTGGTGGTGAATATGGTAAAAAATGGCACAATGCAGGAACGCAAATGCAAAAACAAAATGTATTTGACGATTTTATCGCTGCAGCTGAATATTTAATCGCTGAGAAATATACTTCTTCTGATTATTTGGCAATTTCTGGTCGTTCTAACGGAGGATTATTAGTTGGTGCAACTATGACACAAAGACCCGATTTAATGAAAGTAGCATTGCCAGGCGTTGGTGTTTTAGACATGTTGCGTTACCATACTTTTACAGCTGGTGCAGGTTGGGCTTACGATTATGGAACAAGTGAACAAAGCAAAGAAATGTTTGATTATTTGAAAGGATATTCACCAGTACATAATGTAAAAGCAGGAACAAAATATCCTGCAACAATGGTAACTACTGGAGATCATGATGACAGAGTAGTTCCTGCACATAGTTTTAAATTTGCTGCAGAATTACAGGCAAAACAAACAGGTTCTAACCCAACATTAATTCGTATTGATGTTAATGCAGGTCACGGAGCAGGAAAATCTGTTGCAGCAACCATACAAGAATTTGTAGATATGCAGGCGTTTACGTTGTATAATATGGGAATTAAAGAATTGAAATAATTTTATTAGTTAAAAACAAAAAATCCCGATTTAAATTGAATCGGGATTTTTTATATACGATAGTTAATTTCTATCTTGTGTGATTTCTCCCTATGGTCGAAATGACAAAAAAACATACTAAAACCTGTTATCTCCGTCTAAAAGATTTCCAAGTCCGCCGAGTAAGCTTCCTTCTCCTTTATCTTTTCCACCCATTTGTGGTGCAGATTGTATAATTCTATCGGCTAAACGACTAAATGGTAATGATTGAATATAAGCAATTCCAGGTCCTCGAAGCGTAGCGAAGAAAACACCTTCACCGCCAAAAATGGTGTTTTTTATTCCACCTACAAATTCAATATCGTAGTTGATGTCTTTGGTAAAACCAACAATACAACCTGTATCAACTTTTAAAACTTCTCCTGCTTGTAATTCTCTTCTTGCCAATGTTCCACCGGCATGAACAAAAGCCATTCCATCTCCTTCCAGTTTTTGCATAATAAAACCTTCTCCGCCAAACAAACCTCTTCCAAGTTTTCTAGAAAAATCAATTCCTACAGAAACACCTTTTGCAGCACATAAGAATGCGTCTTTTTGGCAAACAAATTTTCCACCGTATTTATTCAAGTCAATTGGAACAATTTTCCCAGGATAAGGTGATGCAAAAGACACTTTTTTCTTGCCGTATTCAATATTTTGATAAGCTGTCATAAACAAACTTTCACCAGTTAATACACGTTTCCCAGCAGACAATAATTTTCCGAAAATTCCACCCTCTTGTTGGCTTCCATCGCCAAAAATAGTTTCCATTTTGATTCCACTATCCATCATCATAAAACTTCCAGCTTCAGCTACAACAATTTCTTGCGGATCTAGTTCTATTTCTACATATTGCATTTCTTCACCAAAAATTTGGTAATCTATTTCGTGTGCTTGCATAATTTTATAGTTTTATTAATTGGTCGAGGATTTTAAAAAAATGTTACGAAATATTTTAAAGGCAAAAAAAAGCCTCACGATTTGTGAAGCTAATAATTTTTATATAAACTAATAATCTAATTTCACGTAACCAATATATTTGCTAATTTTTGCTTTGCGTTTATTAATATATGATGATGAATTTGTTGCTTTAAACCTTCTTGGATTTGGTAAAATTGCAGCTATTCCTGCAGCTTCATATTTAGTCAAATTTTTAGCTTCTTTTTTATACCAATGTTTAGCCGCAGCTTGAGCACCATAAACACCGTCTCCCATTTCAATGCTGTTTAAATACACTTCCATGATGCGTTCTTTACCCCAAATTAATTCAATAAGCACGGTGAAATAAGCTTCTAAACCTTTTCGTAAATAACTTCTTCCTTGCCAAAGGAAAACGTTTTTAGCTGTTTGTTGAGAAATGGTACTTCCGCCTTTTAGTTTTTTACCTTTTTGATTGCTTTCAAATGCTTTTTGCATGGATTTAAAATCGAATCCGTTGTGTTCTAAAAACAAACCGTCTTCGCTTGCAATAACTGCTTTTTGAAGGTTAGGAGAAATGTGTTCTAACGCTACCCAATCATGAGAACAAACCATTTCTTTATTTTGTGAATTATGTTCAAAAGCTCTAATTGCCATTAATGGTGTAAATGGTACAGGTACAAATTTAAATAGAATCACAAAAAATAAACTGATCCCAAAAAACCATAAAAACATTTTAAAGAAGAAAAATAAAATTCTTTTTCCTGGACTTTTTTTAGAAACTTTTGGAGAACTTTTTTTCTTTATTTTTTTTGCTACTGCCATATTTTAAACTAAATCTGCTAATTCTTTTCCTATTAAAATTCCTATTGCTACTCCCATTCCACCTAAACGAACCCCACAAAAAACATTGTTAGAAAGTTGTTCTACAATAGGTTTTTTATGATTTCCAACACCCATAACTCCACTCCAGCGGTGTTCGATTTCAAATTTTTGATGAGGCAAAATTACTGTTTTTAATAACTCTTCCAACTTGTCTTGAATAATTTTTGATTGCGACAAATCGGTTGTAGTTTCACCTTCAAAATCAAGGTTTCTTCCTCCTCCAAAAAGAATTCTATTCCCAATGTTTCGAAAATAATAATATCCTTTATCTAAATGAAAAGTTCCTTTAATATCTAAATTTTCAATAGGTTTTGTAATTAAAACTTGTGCTCTTGCAGGCTGAACTTTATTATTCGTTAACTCTGAAGCAAAACCATTGGTTGCAAATAATAATTTATTAGTAACAAACGAAATTTCATTGGTAACAACCTTAACTTTATCATTTAAATCTTGAAAAGAAGTCACGTTTTGTTGATTTAAAATCAGAATATCTTTTGAAATGGCTTCCTTTAATAAAGCTTGCATCATATTTCCGGTATCAATTTGTCCTTCAAACGGATTGAAAATTAGATTTTCGAAAATATTTTGAAAATTAAATCGATCTATTTCTTTTGCAAAAACATCGGCTTTAAATAAAGGTTTTAAAATGTCATTTATAAAGGGTAGCTTTTCAAGGCACTCATTATAAAAAGGTTCGTCATTATTCAAAAACAACTCGTAAGCGCCGTAAGGCTTGAAGTCTATTACCTCATCACCTAATCGATTTCGAAGCAACTTTAAACCTTGGACTCTTTTTTGAACCAATTGGATTACTTCTTCTTCTGTATGGGTTTTTAAATCGTCTATAATTTCTGAAATACTTCCAAAACAAGCAAAGCCAGCATTTTTTGTACTTGCTCCTTGTGGTAAAATTCCTTTTTCTAAAACAAGAATTTTTGCTTTTGGAAATTTATCTCTGAGTGCTAACGCACAATGTAATCCAACAATTCCACTGCCTACAATTGTATAATCGACATTGGTAAACCAATTTTTTAATTCCCAATAACTCAACTGCATTATTCTTTATTTTTAAGAAGTTTTTTTTGCTTGAAATAGTTCCAAACTAAAGGAAATGTTGTAATTGCAATTAGTGTAAGAATAATCGTTTCAATATGCTTTTTCAAATCGATATCAAATTGCTCTAGAAATATATTATAAAGATAATGTCCTGCAAAAACTAAAGTAAACGACCACAGTAAAGAACTAAGAATGTTATACAACATAAACTTACTTTTTTTCATGTGAACAATTCCAGCTATGATGGGTACAAAAGTTCTAATTATAGGTAAGAAACGAGCAAAAATGATTGCTTTTCCTCCATGTTTTTCAAAAAATATTTGAGATTCTATTAAATATTTTTTCTTAAAAAAGAAACTATCTTCTTTATTGTATAAAAATTGCCCGCTTCTTGATCCAAACCAATATCCAAAAACATTTCCTAAAGTAGCGGCAGTTGCAATAAGTAAAGAAAGAATAGTAACATTTGATAAATCACTTGGAATTAAAAAGAATGTTTCAACTAATTCTCTGGTATAAATTCCAGATAAAAACAACAAACTATCTCCTGGTAAAAAGAAACCAGCAAATAAACCTGTTTCGGCAAACACAATGAACAAAACCATGTAAATCCCTATAGGAATTCCATTTATTTCCATCGTTATATAAAACTCTGGGTTAAATAATTTTGTCCAGTGAAATTCATTCATTATTAATTGGTTTAGTTTCCCATTTATCGATTACAGCTGTTGCTAACGAATTTCCTAATACATTTGTCATACTCCTAGCCATATCACAAAAATGATCAATTGGCAATATTAAAGCGATTCCTTCGGGAGGAATTCCAAACATAGCACATGTTGCAACAATTACTATTAAAGAAGCACGAGGTACCCCAGCAACTCCTTTACTAGTTAGCATAAGAACAAGTAACATTGTTAATTGCTCTCCAACAGACATATCAATACCATAAACTTGAGCAATAAAAACACTTGCAAAAGTCATGTACATCATGCTTCCATCTAAGTTAAATGAATAACCTAATGGTAAAGTAAAGGAAACTATTTTATTTTGACAACCAAAACGCTCTAATTCTTCAACTAATTTTGGAAAAACAGCTTCAGAACTTGTAGTAGAAAAAGCTATTAATAATGGGTTTTTAATTCTTTGAAGTAAAATGAATAATCTTTTACCTAAAAACAAATAACCAACGATTAAAAGTATAATCCATAAAACGGCAATACCTATTACGAATGCTATTAAATAATGTGCATATAATTCAAAAATACCAAATCCATGTTTAGCTACAGCCGCGGCGACTGACCCAAAAACACCAAATGGTGCAACCCACATAATATAGGTTACCATTTTAAGAATTACATGAGACAAGGTGTCTAATGAAGAAATAATTAATTTTCCTTTTCTACCTAATGAAGCTAAGGCTATACCAAATAAAATTGAAAAAATTACAATTTGCAGAATTTCATTAGTTGCCATTGCTTCAAAAATACTTTTAGGCACTAAATGTTTTACAAACTCTTCCAATGAAAACGTTTGTGTTTTTTCAATTATTTCAGAAGCTCCATCTAATTGATCTAATGAAATTTCCGTTTTTTTACCAGGATTTAAAGTATTAACTAAAACTAACCCAAGTAATAATGAAATTAATGAAGCTGTTACAAACCAAGCCATTGCTTTAGCTCCTACTCTGCCAACCATTTTTAAATCGCCCATTTTTGCTATTCCTACAACTAATGTTGAAAAAACTAATGGCGCAATTATCATTTGAACCATCCTAATAAAAATGGTTCCTAATAATTTTACATTTTTTGAAAATTCTTCTTGAAAACTTGGGTAATAATAATGAGTAATTGCTCCTGCAAAAACCCCTAAAATTAAAGCTACAATAATAGCAACGAATAATTTATTGTTTTTCACTGATTTTTTAAATTATTCAGTAAATGTATGTAAAAAAGGAATTAGTTATTCTAGTTTATCAACGGATTTTGCAACAACCATCGATACAGCTGCATCACCAGTTACATTAACCATTGTTCTACACATATCTAATGGCCTATCTATTGCAAAAATAAGCGCCAATCCGGCTTCAGGAATTCCAGCTTGCGCCAATACAATTACCAACATAACCATTCCTGCCCCAGGTACTGCAGCACTTCCAATTGATGCTAATGTTGCTGTTGCTATAATTCCTAACTGAACTCCAAAACTTAAATCCATACCAAATGCTTGTGCAATAAAAACCGCCGCAACGGCTTGATACAAACTTGTACCGTCCATATTAATTGTGGCTCCTATTGGCAGTACAAAACTCGCTACCTCATCATCAACTCCTAAATTATCAACCACTCTTTCCATTGTGACTGGTAAAGTAGCCGCACTAGAACTTGTAGAAAATGCTAATAATTGGGCAGGAGCAATTCCGTTAAGGAAAAATTTTGGGCTTCTATTAGTAAGCACTTTTACAATTAGGAGATAAATTCCTATCATAATAGCTAAACCTAAAACAACGGTTAAACCATACATTCCAAGTGCTTTAAATAAATCTAGACTTGGAGATTCTGCTACTAAAGATGCTAATAATGCGAAAACCCCAAAAGGCGCTGCAAGCATTATAATATCAATCATTTTTAGAATTGCTTCATTGAATCCATCAAAAAATGCTTTTACAGGCATGGCTTGTTCTGCAGGAATTAGTATTAATGCAATTCCAAAGAAAACTGCAAAGAAAATTACTTGAAGCATATTTCCATTATCTGCCGCTGCACCAACTATATTGCTAGGAACAATATCTTCTAATGCTTGAAGCGGTCCTGCTTCTTTTTGGTTTTCCGCAGCTGCAATTTTTGAATTGGCATCGTTAGAATAACTACCTACCAATTCTGTTCTTGTTTCTTCAGAAATAAAACTTCCCGGTTTAATAATATTTACTACAACTAAACCTATAGAAACCGCAAAAACTGTTGTAAGAATATATAACCCAATGGTTCTTCCACCCATTTGAGAAAGTTTTGAAATATCTTTTAAATCAGAAACACCCTTAATTAAAGAAGCTAAAATTAACGGAACTGCAATAAGTTTTAATAAATTGATAAATATGTTACCAAAAGGTTTTACCCAGTCAACAATTACTTGTTTTCCCCAATCAAATTGTATTAAAATAAAAGCAAATAATACCCCTAATAACATTCCTAGTAATATTTGCCAATGCAGTGCCAGTTTCTTCATATTGTATACTTTCTATTTTAAAACGTGAAAATAGGGATATTTTTCAAAAAATCAGTAATTTTAGCCTAGATATTAAATTTATCCCAATGAAAAAATATATAATTTTAACTTTAAGCATGATTAGCCTAACAACCACTGCACAAGAAGTAATGACTCCTGAATTATTATGGAAATTAGGTAGAGTTTCTCCTCTTGGAATTTCTAAAGATGGGAAAAACATCATTTATAAAGTAAGTACCCCTTCGGTTGAAGAAAATAAATCCAATTCCAAATACTATAGCATTCCTGTTTCTGGCGGAAAAGCCATAGAACTTAAAGAATATAAAAGTCTAATTAACGATAAAAACATTTCCGCAGATGGAAAATGGACACTTTCAGATAAAGAAGTGAAAATAAATAAAGTTGATGGAAAGGATTTTTATCCAGAATTAGAAAAAAGTGATGTAAAAATTTATGATGCACTTGACTATCGTCATTGGGATACTTTTAATCACGGAAATCACAATCATGTAATTCTAACCAATGCAAATGGAGAAGAAATAGACATCATGAAAGACGAACCATATGACGCACCTCAAAAACCTTTTGGTGGAGATGAAGATTATATTTGGTCGCCTGATGGTTCTAAAGTGATTTACGTATCTAAAAAGAAAACAGGAACGGCTTATGCTACTTCAACAAATACCGATTTATATGAATACGATTTAACTTCAAAAACAACTAAAAACTTAACAGAAAAGAATCTCGGTTATGATGTTGCTCCACAATTTTCACCTAACGGAGATTTATCTTGGTTGCAAATGAAACGCGATGGTTTTGAAGCCGATAAAAACGACATCATCGTTCGTCACAAAGGTTTAGATATAAACTTAACTTCTGGTTGGGATGGAACTGTAGATAGTTTCACTTGGAGTAAAGACGGCAAAAAAGTGTATTTCTTAGCGCCAGTTGATGGAACAAAGCAATTATTTGAAGTCAACTTTCCGGGTTTAACAAAAATTGCAGTTCGTGTTCGTCAAATTACCGAAGGTCAATTTGATGTGAACCAAATTATAGGTTTTCATGAAAACACTGTTTTGGTTACCCAAAGCGATATGAATCATGCGAATGAAATATTCAGTTTTGATTTAAAGAAAAATTCTTGGAAACAAATTACCAATATAAATACAGAAGTATATTCAAAATTAGCTTTACCAAAGGTTGAAAAACGAATGGTAAAAACTACCGATGGGAAAGAGATGTTGGTTTGGGTTATTTTACCTCCAAATTTTGATGCAAAAAAGAAATATCCAACACTTTTATATTGTCAAGGTGGACCGCAAGGCGCATTATCTCAGTTTTATTCATTTAGATGGAATTTTCAAGTAATGGCTTCACAAGGTTATATTATTGTGGCTCCAAATAGACGTGGAATGCCGGGTCATGGTGTAGAATGGAACGAACAAATTAGTAAAGATTGGGGCGGACAAGCAATGGACGATTATTTAAGCGCTATTGATGATGTTGCAAAAGAATCTTATGTTGATAATGAACGATTGGGTGCGGTTGGCGCAAGTTATGGCGGATATTCGGTGTTTTATTTAGCTGGAATTCACAAAAACAGATTTAAAACATTTATTGCTCACGCTGGAATTTTCAACACACAAAGTATGTATGGAACTACAGAAGAAGTATTCTTTACCAATTGGGATATGGGTGGCGCTTATTGGGAAAAAGAAAATGTTTCTGCACAAAAAGCAGTTAACGAATTCAACCCAATTAATTTAGTAAACAACTGGAATACGCCTATATTCATTATCCAAGGAGCGAAGGACTATAGAGTTCCTATTGGACAAAGTCAAGAAGCATTTCAAGCAGCACAATTAAAAGGAATTAAGAGCCGATTTATGCTATTCCCTGAAGAAAATCATTGGGTTTTAAAACCACAAAATGGGTTGGTTTGGCAACGCGAATTTTTTAAATGGTTGAAAGAAACGCTTTAAAAACACAAAATCAATAACAATTTCAAGTTTCAAACTTGTTGTTGATTTTTGAAATTTAAATTTGTACTTGAATATGATGCCATTTGAAGAAATTGAGTTTACCATAAAAAAGTTTCATGATTTAGAAATGACTATTGAAGCGGCTGAATTTTTAATTAAAAACTACGAATTAGAACATCCTAATTTTAAAGGTTTTGAATTGAGGGAAAAAGCCGAGCCTAGTTTTATATTGTTTACAACCGAAGGTGTTTTTGGAAAACCTCAAATTATTAGAATTCCCGAAAACACTTTTGAATTTCCATTGGTTTTAAATCTAAACTTATTGGCACATGAAATGTTGCATGTAAAACAAAAAGATAAGATAAGTATTGTTGAAGATAAAAACGAACGCGAATGGCAGGCTTATTATGAAAATTTATTTCACAAAGAATTTCCTTTAATTCCTGAATTAACTGATTTTCATAAAAAAGCATTTGCCAACAAAGCATTAGAATATTATAACCGAATGGGGGAAAATTCAGAATTACAATTAAAATATAGAGAACAGAAAAATGAAGTTGAGCAATTAGTTTCTTCACAATAAAAAAAGTCCTGCAATGCAGGATTTTTTTGTTTTTATATTTTGAATACTAATAACCTAGTTTCGCTCGAACACGTTGTAAAACGCCATTGGCCACTTTACTTGCTTTTTCAGCTCCTTTTAACAACAAAGCGTCTACTTCTTCTAAATTGTTAATGTAGTAATTGTATTTTTCTCTTTCGGTAGCGAACTTTTCAACGATAAGTTCAAATAATTCTTGTTTTGCATGTCCGTATCCGTAGTTTCCACCTTCATAATTAGCGCGCATTTTTTCTATTTGAACTGGAGAAGCTAATAGTTTATATAAAGTAAAACAATTACAAGTATCTGGGTTTTTTGGTTCTTCAAGTGGTGTACTATCTGTTTCAATAGACATTATTTGTTTTCGCAAAGCTTTATCATCTAAAAATATATTGATAAAATTATTTGCCGATTTACTCATTTTTCCACCATTTGTTCCTGGAATAATCATAGTTCCTTCGTCAATTTTAGCTTCAGGCAAAACAAATGTTTCTCCCATTTGATGATTGAAACGAGAAGCCACATCGCGGGTAATTTCTAAATGCTGTAATTGATCTTTTCCAACTGGTACTAATTCTGCATCGTATAATAAAATATCGGCCGCCATAAGCATTGGATAAGTAAACAAACCTGCATTAACATCATCTAATCTATCTGCTTTATCTTTAAACGAATGTGCTAATGTTAAACGTTGAAACGGAAAGAAACAACTTAAATACCAAGATAATTCGGTAGTTTGCGGAACATCTGATTGACGATAAAAAACCACTTTATTCACATCTAAACCACAAGCTAACCAAGCCGCAGCAGTACTGTAAGTGTTTTCGCGAAGCGTTTTTCCGTCTTTAATTTGAGTAATTGAATGTAAGTCAGCAATAAACAAAAACGGTTCGTTATTAGGGTCATTTGCCATTTTAATTGCCGGAATAATTGCTCCTAATAAATTTCCTAAATGTGGAGTTCCTGTACTTTGAACTCCCGTTAATATTTTTGCCATTTTTATATATTTTGTACAAAAATAGGTTTTTTACCCAAATGGTAAAAGAGTAATGCTAAAAGGTTGAAGAATATTGCTATTTTTGACCTTCATATAAAAAAGGTAATTAGTTTGTGCTCTAACCCTGATGGAAGTGATAGCTTACTGAACTTGTTTCAGTAACTAAAACGAACAGCAGGAATGTAATTTAAAAAATGCCCGAAAGTTGGGTTTTAAAATATTGTAAATGAAATTATTTAAAATAGTCTTTTGGATTCTTTGGCGCATTTGGTTTTATGTGTTGATAATGGCTCCTATTATTGTTTTATTTCCAGTTCTGTTTGTTTTGGTTTTATCTGACAAAACCTATCCTCAGTTTTATAAAGTTGCTCGTTTTTGGGGAAAATTAATTTTATTTGGAATGGGTTTTTACTATAAAATTGATTTTGAACAACAGCTTGAAAAAGGAAAAAGTTATATGCTTGTTGCCAATCATACCTCAATGACAGATATTATGCTGATGTTGGCAGTTGTAAAAGATAATCCTTTTGTTTTTGTAGGAAAAAGAGAATTAGTAAAAATTCCTATTTTTGGTTTTTTCTATAAACGTGTATGTATATTGGTTGACAGAAGTAGTAGTAAAAGTAGGTTTAAAGTGTTTGAATTGGCTCAAAAAAGACTTCATCAAGGATTAAGTATTTGTATTTTTCCTGAAGGTGGAGTTCCTGATGATGAAAGTATAGTTTTAGATACTTTTAAAGACGGTGCATTTAGATTAGCTATTGAGCACAAAATTGCTGTTATACCTATGACATTTGCCGATAATAAAAAACGTTTTTCGTTTACTTTTTTAAGTGGAAGCCCGGGAAAAATGCGGGTAAAAGTTCACAAAGCAATAGAAACTCAAAACCTTGTTATTGAAGACAAAGGAAAAGTAAAAGACGAAGTAAGAACTATTATTTTAGAACAACTAAATACTTTTAATAATTAACTAAAAAAAGTCTCGCAATTTGCGAGACTTTTTAAGTTTCAAAAGTATGGGATTTGAAACAAACTTAACTTAAGCTTAACCAACAAAGCTTAAAAACTAAAACTTATCCCAGAATACAATCCTATAAAATAAGGCTTGAAATTTCCAGAATCATTACTAAAAGTATTGATTTGGTATTTAAACATTGGTTGAAAATTTGCTTGAAAAGATTTCCAAAACGCATATTTAAAACCCAAACCGACATTACTACTAAAATGTATATTGTTTAAATTATTTGCTTTACCTATTTCCATTTCTGTTCCATTTGAAACCAATGATACGGAATTAGAATTTAAAAAAAGAGTACTCATTCCTCCTACTAAATTGATTCCAAATTTTTTATCTAACAATTTATAGTTTAACTCTAATGGAATTTCTATGTAACTAATATTTTGACTTAAAGAACCTGTGTTGTTTTGAACGTAATTTTCAACATCATTGCTATTACTCATTGCTTGTTTATTGGCTAAAATAATGTTTTCACCATTTCTATTTCTTTCTATTGTTTTAACATTATAATTTACAGAGCGTAAAGTGGTTGTGTAATAAACATCGTTTGTTGAATAATTAAAAGCTAATGTATTTACTCCTGATTTTAAACTAAACTTATTAGACATTTCATATTCTAGACCTAAACCAAAACTTAATGAATTTTCATATGATTTAGAATTGTCCTTAAATTGCTCATCTATAGCCGAACCACTAGATGTTGAATTAAAATAAACAGGCGAAGCGTTTGTGCTAACCGCCCATTTATTTCTTTTCTCTTTTTCTTTTTCATCAGCATCTTCCCCTTCTAACTTTTCTTTAAGCAATTTCTCCAATGGGTTTTCTTCAGTTTCAACTGAAGCCAAAAGGATACTATCTTCAACTGCATTTGCAATTATATTTTCATTCTCTATTAATAGAGAATCTGTTTTTTCTATACTTGATGAGTTTTCTGAAACAACCATTTCATTATTAATACCTTTATTTGAATTTAATAACTTAAGTTTAGATTTATTAATTAAACTGTTGTTTTCTCCCTCTTTCTTATTGAAAACCAACTGACTATCCTCTTTAGAATTAGCATTTTGCTTTACAAACAATTGTTCGTTACTCTCAATATTTGATTTATTTTGTGTTTTATCATTAGTTACTAAATTTTGGTTTTCACTAATAGAATTTAAACTATTTACAAATAATTGATTATTGTCTTTTTGGTTTGATTTTTTTTGCAATTTATTATTAGTTGCTAAACTTTGATTTTTACTAATAGAATTCGAATTGTTTTCGTTAACAGATAATTGTTTATTATTTGATTTCGTTTGTGTTTTATTATTGGTCACTAGACTTTGATTGCTAAACACTTCTCTTTTATTGATAGAAGGTTTATTGTTCTTTTTTTGACTTTTGTTTGAAACGACTCCTCTATTTGAATTGCTATTTATGGTATTGTATGTGTTTTTATCCAATTCTTTACTATTGACAGAATTCTTGTTCTCTAAGACAACATTGCTGTTGTTGTTTAACATTTTTTCATCTAACAAACCTTCGCTTTTAATTGACGTTGGATTTAATTGATTGTTGAATTCGTTTCCTTTTGTATTTGCTTCTACGTTTGAAATAGAATTTTCATTTATATTATCTGAATCATTATTTATTAAACTTGTGTCGTTTCCTTTATTTATAAAAACAAAAAAAACAATTGCTAAAGAAGCAGCTATTCCGCTTGTCTTAAACCAAAATGGGATAACTCTTTTTTTCTTTTCTTTTTTATTTAAACGTGCTGCAATATTATTCCAAGAATCTGAAGGTGGGTTGACTTCAAAATCTTTAAATTTTTCTTGAAAAAGACGTTCTAAATTTTTACTTTCTTTCATTTTACTTTGGGAATTGAAGATTGCTCATTCAACTCTATCTTTTCTTTTAATATTCCTTTTGCTCTAGCTAAATTTGATTTAGACGTTCCAACACTTATTCCTAACATTTGTGCTATTTCTTTGTGTGAATACCCATCCATTACATATAAATTAAAAACTAACCTATAACGGTCTGGTAATTCTTGTATTATTTTGGTTAAAAATTCTATCGAAACAGTATCATCTTCAATTTCCAAACTTGTTTCGTCTGGAATGTTTTCTGAAATTATTTCAAATACATTTTGATTTCTATATTGTTGTAAAACATAATTTATTACAACTCTTTTACACCAACCTTCAAAAGAACCTTTAAAATCATATTTATCAATTTTTTCAAAAATCAACAAAAAACCTTCCTGTAAATTATCTTGAGCTTCTGCATAACTTCTCGAATACTTAAGACAAACTGCAAAAATTTTAGGACTTAGAGTCTTATAAACCTGCTCTTGTGCTTTAGTATTTCTTCTTTTACAGTCATTTATAAGTTGCTCTATAATCACCTATGATTTACTAATTAATCAACAACAGGAACTTCTACTTCGAGAAAAATATCTTCTCCGCTTGTATTTGTTCCTTGCCAAAATTTAAAAATATATGATCCGTTGTTTGTTACATAAAAATACATTGTTGCTTCAACTAATTCTTGTTCTAAATCTTGACATGAAGAGCTTTCGCTTACAATGCTTTGTACTGCTATTGTTCTAATATTTAAATCTTTTTCATAATAAAACCCATTAAACCCATGACAAGTTGTTGGTTTATAATACCAAACTTTTATAGGATGTGTTTCACCTAATATAAATGAACTAGGGAGCTCAACCTCAACAACAGGTAAATTTTCATAATGAACATTAGGTCCGTCATCTTCAGGACTACATGATATTGTTAAAAATATAAAGCTTAAAAGCATTAGTATTCTTTTCATATACTTACATTGTTTAATTTACAGATGCAAAATAATTAAATAGGTTGCGTGTAAAAACAAAAAAATCACGTTTTTCAACGTGATTTTTTATTTAACTATTCTTTTCCTTCAAAAATTCTTTAATTTTTAATTCTAATTCATCCATTAGTTCTGGATTATCTTTAATTAAAGATTTAACTGCATCACGTCCTTGCCCTAACTTAGTTTCTCCATAGCTGAACCAAGAACCACTTTTCTTTACAATTTCGAATTCAACTGCTAAATCTAAAATCTCTCCTACTTTAGAAACTCCTTCTCCATACATGATGTCAAATTCTGCAGTTCTAAAAGGCGGTGCAACTTTATTTTTTACAATTTTAACTTTAGTTCTATTTCCTATAACGTTATCGCCATCTTTAATTTGAGTAGATCTTCTAATATCAACCCTTACAGAAGCATAGAATTTCAATGCATTTCCTCCTGTTGTAGTTTCTGGACTTCCGAACATTACTCCAATTTTATCACGTAATTGGTTAATGAAAAATACCGTACATTTCGTTTTGTGAATTGTTCCGGTTAATTTTCTTAATGCTTGAGACATCAAACGAGCATGTAATCCCATTTTAGAATCTCCCATATCGCCTTCAATTTCACTCTTTGGTGTTAACGCAGCAACTGAGTCAATTACAACAATATCAACTGCTCCCGAACGAATTAAACTTTCTGCAATTTCTAATGCTTGTTCTCCATTATCTGGTTGTGAAATAATTAAATTATCAATATCAATTCCTAATTTTTCAGCATAAAAACGATCAAAAGCATGCTCTGCATCAATAAAAGCAGCAATCCCACCTGCTTTTTGCGTTTCTGCAATAGCGTGTAATGTTAAAGTCGTTTTTCCTGATGATTCAGGACCGTATATTTCAATAATTCTTCCTTTCGGATATCCATTTACTCCTAATGCAATATCTAAACCTAATGATCCTGACGAAATTGTTTCTACTTCTTCTACAGCAGAATCTCCCATTTTCATTACTGTTCCTTTACCATAAGTTTTATCAAGCTTATCTAATGTAAGTTGTAAAGCCTTTAATTTAGCGTCTTTTTCTGAACTCATTTTCTGTATATTTTTCGTAAAAATACTTCTTTTTTTTATGGAAACAAATATTGTTAATATGTTTCCTTTTAACCTTATATTTTGTCTAACTTATATAAATTCATACCTTTGCAAAAATATTTTTCTCACTTAAAACGTTTATAGCATGCAACTGTATAACACCTTAAGCGCAGAAGAAAGAGCTCAATTAATTGATGAAGCAGGTAAGCAACGTCTTACACTATCTTTCTATGCGTATGCCAAAATTGAAGATCCTAAAAAATTTCGCGACGAATTATTTATTGCTTGGAATGCACTTGATGCTCTAGGCCGAATTTATGTTGCCAACGAAGGAATTAATGCTCAAATGAGTGTTCCTGCCGATAATTTTGAAGCTTTTAAAGAAACTTTAGAAGTGTATGATTTCATGAAAGGGATAAGATTAAATGTTGCAGTTGACCAAGACGATCACTCCTTTTTAAAGCTAACCATAAAAGTGAGGCATAAAATTGTTGCCGATGGATTAAATGATGACACTTTTGACGTTACTAATAAAGGAATTCACTTAAAAGCACAAGAATTTAATAATTTATTAGAAGATCCAAATACTATTGTAGTCGATTTTAGAAATCACTACGAAAGTGAAGTTGGACATTTTAAAGGAGCTATAACTCCAGATGTAGAAACATTTAGAGAAAGTCTACCCATTATTAACGAGCAATTACAAAACCATAAAGAAGATAAAAATCTTTTAATGTATTGTACAGGTGGAATACGTTGTGAAAAAGCAAGTGCGTATTTTAAACACCAGGGCTTTAAAAACGTCTACCAACTAGAAGGTGGAATTATTGAATATACACGTCAAATAAAAGAAGATAAAATTGAAAGTAAATTCATTGGTAAAAACTTTGTTTTCGATCACAGATTAGGAGAAAGAATTACCGACGATATTGTTTCTCAATGCCACCAATGTGGAAAACCTTGTGATAATCACACCAATTGTTTTAACGACGGATGCCATTTATTATTCATTCAATGTGACGAATGCCAAGCCGCAATGGAGAATTGTTGTTCTACCGAATGTTTAGAAATCACCCATTTACCTTTAGACGAACAAGTAAAGCTAAGAAGAGGAAAGCAAGTTGGAAATAAAGTTTTCCGTAAAGGAAAATCTGATGCTTTGAAATTTAAAAATTCTGGCGAGCTTCCAAATAAACCTTTAGCAAAGGTAATAAGTAAAAACATTCGCCAAAAAATAACCGTTAAAAAAGTATTAGTTGGAAAAGCCGAACATTATTTCACAAAATCAAAAGTTGCACAGTTTTTAATTGAAAACAAAGAACTTTCTGTTGGCGACAAAATACTTATTTCAGGTCCAACAACTGGAGAACAAGAATTGACAATCACTACTCTTTTTGTAGACGGAAAATCTTGTGAAACATCAAAAAAAGGAGATCAAATTACTTTTGAAGTGCCTTTCAGAATTCGCTTATCGGACAAATTATATAAAATTTTAGGATAATGACTACTTCTGGAAAAATTGAATTGATGGCGCCAGCTGGAAATTTCGAATCCATGCAAGCCGCTTTAGATAATGGTTGCGATTCTATTTATTTTGGTGTCGAACAATTAAACATGCGAGCTCGTGCAACAGTAAATTTCGTTTTAGATGATTTACCTGAAATTGCTCGTAGATGCAACCAAAAAAACGTTAGAACCTATCTAACCTTAAATACTATTATTTACGATCACGATTTATCAATTGTAAAAACACTATTAACAAAAGCCAAAGAAGCAGGAATTACAGCGGTTATCGCTTCTGATCAAGCGGTAATTATGTCAGCCAAAACAATGGGAATTGAGGTGCATATTTCTACCCAATTGAATGTTACCAACATCGAAACCGTTAAATTTTATGCTTTATTTGCCGATACAATTGTACTTTCTCGAGAACTGAGTTTGCGTCAAGTAAAAAAAATAACGGAAGATATTGAGAAAGAACAAATTAAAGGCCCAAGTGGCAATTTAGTTGAAATTGAAATTTTCGGTCACGGAGCTTTATGCATGGCGGTTTCGGGAAAATGTTATTTGAGTTTACATTCGCATAATTCCTCTGCAAATCGTGGTGCTTGTAAACAAAATTGTAGAAAAAAATATACGGTAATTGACCAAGAATCTGGTTTTGAAATAGAAATGGACAACGAATACATGATGTCTCCAAAAGATTTATGTACGTTAGATTTTCTAGATCAAGTAATTGATTCAGGAATAAAAGTATTAAAAATTGAAGGTCGAGGTCGTGCTGCTGATTATGTGGCAACGGTTATCAAAACCTATCGCGAAGCAATTGATTCTTATTACGAAGGAACTTTTACCAAAGAAAAAATTAGTATTTGGATGGAAACTTTGTCAACCGTTTACAATCGTGGTTTTTGGAGTGGTTATTATTTGGGACAAAAATTAGGTGAATGGTCAGATAATCCGGGTTCGAGCGCAACTCAGAAAAAAGTATATGTTGGAAAAGGAATGCATTATTTTCCAAAATCTAATATTGCTGAATTCAAAATTGAAGCTTACGACATTAAAAAAGGAGATAAACTTTTAGTTACAGGCCCAAGTACAGGTGCACAAGAACTAATTTTAGAAGATTTTTTGGTAAACGATTTAGCTTCCGAAAAAGCATCAAAAGGAGACAGTTGTACTATGAAAGTGCCGTTTAGAATTCGTTTATCAGATAAACTCTATAAAATTGTAGAAAACTAATGATCGTTGTTACTTTACAAAGAGATAAATGTATTGGTTGTAATTACTGTGTAGAAATGGCTCCAGCACAATTTCAAATGTCAAAAAAAGACGGAAAAACAGTTTTAATAAATTCAACCAATTCAAAAGGTTTTCATACTATAAAATCAAATGATTATCTAATATTAGAAAATTGTGAACTAGCAGAAAAAGCATGTCCCGTTAAGATCATATCTGTTAAGGTTACTTAAATCTAAAGTGAAATATACTTTTCAAAACCTATTTACGTTAAAAATGTAAATAGGTTTTTGCGTTATCACTAAAATTTCAGTTTATTTTTGTTTAAAAATTATACTATCTTTACACTCAAATACACTATTGACAAGTAGTTCTGTATAACAGAACAATCACTATATATTCAAAAATTATGGCATGTACAAACTGTTCTACGGGGACCGATGGCGGAGCTCCAAAAGGATGTAAAAATAATGGGACTTGCGGCACCGATAGCTGCAACAAACTAACTGTTTTCGATTGGCTTTCAAACATGAGTTTACCTCAAGGTCAAGAACCTTTTGATTGTGTTGAAGTGCGTTTTAAAAACGGACGAAAAGAATTTTATAGAAATACAGAAAAATTACCTTTATCTATTGGTGATATTGTAGCTACAGAATCTTCTCCAGGTCACGATGTAGGAATTATTAGTCTTTCAGGAGAATTGGTAAAAATCCAAATGAAAAAAAAGCATGTAGATCCAAAAGGCGAAGTGCCAAAGATTTACAGAAAAGCGACTCAAAAAGATATTGATATTTGGAGCGAAGCTCGTGCCAAGGAAGAAAAAGTAAAAGTAAAAGCTAGAGAATTAGCCATTTCATTGAAATTAGAAATGAAAATTTCTGATATTGAATTTCAAGGAGATGCCTCTAAAGCAACTTTTTATTACACAGCTAATGACAGAGTAGATTTTAGACAACTTATTAAAGAATTTGCACAAGAATTCAAAATAAGAATCGAAATGAAACAAGTTGGTTTTCGTCAAGAAGCAGCTCGTCTTGGAGGAATTGGATCTTGTGGTAGAGAACTGTGTTGTTCAACTTGGTTAACAGATTTTAGAAGCGTAAACACAGCAGCAGCACGTTATCAACAACTTTCATTAAATCCGCAAAAACTTGCGGGTCAATGTGGTAAGCTTAAATGTTGTTTAAATTATGAGTTAGACACTTATTTAGACGCTTTAAAAAGTATTCCAGATATGGATACAAAGCTTTATACCGAAAAAGGTTCTGCCGCTTGTCAAAAAATAGATATCTTTAAAGAATTAATGTGGTTTTCATATGAAAATCAATCTTCTCAGTGGCATATTTTATCTGTAAAACAGGTAAAAGAAATTATCGAATTAAATAAGCAAAAGAAAAAAGTTCTTGCTCTTGAAGATTTTGTAATTGAACAACCAAAAGCAAATACTGAAAACTTCCAAAATGTTGTAGGACAAGATAGTTTAACTCGTTTTGATAAACCAAAAAAGAAAAACAATAATAATAAAAATAAAAAAAGAACTAAACCAACTATTAACAAAAATGTTACTAAGAAAAAATAAGTTTGCTTTTATACTATTAATTGGCCTAAGTTTTATGTCTTGCGACAAAGACCGAGTTTTTGATGAATATAAAAACATAAATGGTTCTTGGAAAAAAACAGATACCATTAGTTTTTCATTTGAACAAAATGACACTATTAAACCGTATGATTTATTTTTAAACATAAGAAGTAATAACGATTATCCTTATAATAATTTATATTTAATTGTATCGTTAAAACAACCCGATAATTTGGTTAAAACAGATACTTTAGAGTATTTAATGGCTAATCCAGATGGTTCATTAATGGGAGAAGGTTTTTCAGATATTAAAGAAAGTAAGCTTTGGTATCAAGAAGGGTTTATTTTTAATAAAAAAGGAAAGTACAATATATCTATTTCACAAGCAGTAAGGGAAACTGGCGATATCGAAGGTGTTCAAGATTTAAAAGGAATTACAGACCTTGGCTTTAGAATAGAAAAAACAAAATAATTTATGGCAAAAAATCAAACTAATAACCAAGATTTTTCAAAATATATTAAAACATTTTGGAAGCTATTTTTATTTGGTGTTATAGGGGTAATTTTATTATTCTTATTTGCATCATGGGGATTTTTTGGAGAAATGCCAAGTTTTGAAAAATTAGAAAATCCAGATTCAAATGTAGCTACAGAAATTATTTCTTCAGACGGTGAAGTAATTGGGAAATTTTATGCAGAAAACAGAGTTCCTGTAAAATATGCCGATCTTCCTAAACATTTAGTAGACGCCTTAGTTGCTACAGAAGATGAACGTTTTTATGAACATTCTGGTATTGACGCTAAAGGTACATTTAGAGCAGCGCTATCTTTAGGAAGTAGCGGTGGTGCAAGTACAATTACACAACAATTGGCTAAAAATTTATTTCATGGTGCAGATGGCTCAAAAAACATTGTATTAAGGGTTCTTCAAAAAATAAAAGAATGGGTAATAGCCGTTCGTTTGGAAAGACAGTATTCAAAAAAAGAGATTCTTGCCATGTACTTAAACGAAGTAGATTTTGTTAACGGAGCCGTAGGAATTCGTTCAGCTTCTAAAATTTACTTCAATAAAGAACCTAAAAATTTAACAATAAATGAAGCAGCAGTTTTTGTAGGAATGCTTAAAAACCCATCTTTATATAATCCAAATAGAGAAAAAAGAATTCAAAGAGTAACAGATAGAAGAAATACTGTTTTAGGCCAAATGGTTAAAAACAATTTACTATCAAAAGAAGAAAAAGAAAAACTGGAGAAAGAACCTATTGTTTTAGATTTTAAACCAGAAAGTCATAGTGAAGGTAGTGCAACTTATTTTAGAGAATATTTGCGTGATTACATGAAAAAATGGGTAAAAGATCATCCAAAAGAAGACGGTACTGAATATGACATTTATAGAGATGGTTTAAAAATATATACAACCATCGATTCACGTATGCAAAAATATGCCGAAGAAGCAGTTACTGAACATTTAACAAATCTTCAAGCAGAGTTTTTTAAAAATGCAAAGGGAAAGAAAAATGCACCTTTTGTAAATATAACTGAAGACCAAACAACCGGAATTATTACCAGAGCGATGAAATCTTCAGAAAGATGGAGACTTCTAAAAGATGACGGTAAAACAGAAGATGAAATTATTAAATCTTTCGACATAAAAACCAAAATGAAAATTTTCACTTGGGCAGGAGAAAGAGATACAATCATGACGCCTAAAGATTCTATCATATATTACAAACATATGTTACAAACCGGAATGATGGCTATGGAGCCACAAACCGGACATATAAAAGTATGGGTAGGAGGAATTAATTACAAACATTTTCAATATGACCATGTAGGTCAAGGTGCTAGACAAGTTGGATCAACATTTAAACCATTTGTTTATGCAACAGCAATTGAGCAATTAGGGATGTCTCCTTGCGATTCAATAATTGACTCACCATTTACAATGCCAAAAGGAAAATGGAATATAGATGAAGCCTGGTCGCCAGGAAATTCTGATGGTAAATTTAGAGGATTACTTACTTTAAAAAGCGCATTGGCAAACTCTGTAAACACTATTTCTGCAAAACTAATGGATAGAATTGGTCCAAAAACAGTTGTTGATATGGTTCATGAATTAGGTGTAACTTCTGAAATTCCAGAAAGACCAGCGATTGCATTAGGAGCTGTTGAAATTACTGTTGAAGAAATGGTAGCTGCATATAGTACTTTCGCAAATCAAGGAGTATATATAAAACCTACATTTATCACTAAAATTTCTGATAAAAATGATGTGGTTATAGACCAAATTATACCTGTAAGTAAAGACGTTGTTAATACAGATGTTGCTTATGCAGTTTTAAAATTATTAGAAGGAGTTACCGAGGGAGGTTCTGGAACAAGACTACGTTGGGGAGGAGCTGGTTTTAGAAACTATGATTATAGTTTTACAAACCCTATTGCAGGTAAAACAGGTACAACCCAAAATAATAGTGATGGATGGTTTGTAGGAATGGTTCCTAATTTAGCTGCTGGAGTTTGGGTTGGAAACGATGATCGTTCGGCTCACTTTAGATCTACTTTTTACGGTCAAGGTGCAACTATGGCTTTACCTATTTGGGGTTTATTCATGAAAAAATGTTATAAAGATTCTGATTTAAGTGTATCTAAAGATGCGTTTGATAGACCCGCAAAACTTTCTATAAAAGTAGATTGTTGGAAAAAACCTGCAGTTGATACAACAGCAGTTGATGAACCAGACATGGATGAATTTGGATTATAATTTATAAAAAGAAATAATGATAAGTAGAAAAGTTAATAATGTTCAAGAAGCCTTACAAGGTATTGAAAACGGTATGACTATTATGTTAGGCGGTTTTGGTCTTTCTGGAATTCCAGAAAATAGTATTGCCGAATTGGTGCATAAAAACGTAAACAACTTAACTTGTATTTCAAATAATGCAGGTGTAGATGATTTCGGATTAGGTTTACTATTACAAAAACGTCAAATTAAAAAAATGATTTCTTCTTATGTAGGAGAAAACGCAGAGTTTGAGCGTCAAATGCTTTCTGGAGAATTAGATGTAGAATTAACGCCTCAAGGAACTTTAGCTGAAAAATGTCGTGCTGCACAAGCAGGAATCCCTGCATTTTTTACTCCAGCTGGTTATGGAACAGAAGTTGCCGAAGGAAAAGAAACACGCGAATTCAACGGAAAAATGCATATAATGGAATTGGCTTATGAAGCCGATTTTTCAATTGTAAAAGCATGGAAGGGTGACGAGGCAGGAAATTTAATTTTTAAAGGAACAGCACGAAATTTTAACGCACCAATGGCTGGAGCTGCAAAAATTACTATTGCAGAAGTAGAAGAATTAGTGCCTGTAGGAACTTTAGACCCTAATGAAATTCATATTCCAGGAATTATGGTAAATAGAATTTTTCAAGGGGAAAAGTTTGAAAAAAGAATTGAGCAACGTACCACAAGAAAAAAAGATTAAAATGGCTTTAGATAAAAATCAAATTGCACAGCGAATAGCAAAAGAAGTAAAAGATGGTTATTATGTAAACCTTGGAATTGGTATTCCTACTTTAGTTGCAAATTATGTTCGAACTGATATTTCTGTAGAATTTCAATCTGAAAATGGGGTTCTAGGAATGGGTCCTTTTCCTTTTGAAGGAGAAGAAGATGCCGATATTATAAACGCAGGAAAACAAACCATAACAACATTGCCAGGAGCAAGTTTTTTTGACTCCGCTTTTAGTTTTGGAATGATAAGAAGTCAAAAGGTCGATTTAACTATTCTTGGAGCAATGGAAGTTTCAGAAAATGGCGACATTGCCAACTGGAAAATTCCCGGCAAAATGGTAAAAGGAATGGGTGGTGCTATGGATTTAGTAGCTTCAGCCGAAAATATTATCGTTGCTATGATGCATGTAAACAAAGCAGGTGAATCTAAATTACTTAAAAAATGTAGTTTACCATTAACTGGTGTTGGTTGTGTGAAAAAAGTAGTAACAGAATTAGCTGTTTTAGAAATAACGGATAAAGGATTCAAACTTTTAGAAAGAGCACCTGGAGTTACGGTTGAAGAAATTCAAAAAGCAACAGAAGGGACTTTAATTATTGAAGGAGATATTCCTGAAATGAAGTTTTAGATTTTAACGAAAAATCACAATTTAAAACCTGCACAACCGCAGGTTTTTTTTATATAACAAAAAAATAATTATTATATAAAACTTATTTTTTTAACATTTTTAATAAAATATATGTAATTTTTTTTCAATTAGTGTTGATATATTTGACAATCAAATCTTATTTAACACAAACTACTAATTATGAAAAAAAATCTACACAAGAAAATTGCCTTGCTAACAGCAGTTTCATTTTTTTCTTTAACAGCCTCAGCTCAAGAAGTAAACAAATCAATTAAATTAAAAAAAACAGACGTTTTTGGCCAAACAAGTTTTTTATCTTTTAATGAAAATTCAACTTATAAATCAAATGATTTTGAAAAAGTATTTAAAGAACAATTAAACATTCAAGACGGAACTCAATTTGTAAAGTTGTATACAGAAACTGATAAATTAGGTTTCACCCATGATAAATACCAAATGTATCAAAATGGCGTTAAAATTGAATTTGCTACATATACTGTACATTCAAAAAATGGAAAAATAACCGCAATGAATGGAGAAATGTACAAAACCAATGCCGTTTCTCTTGTCCCAGAAATCACTTCTCAAGACGCACTACAAAAAGCAATGCAACACCTTAATGCCAAACAATATCTTTGGGACAATCCTACCGAGGCTTCAAAATTAGATAATTATAAAAAACCACAAGGTGAACTTGTTTTGTTGCCTATGTTCGATGATAACTCAAAAAAAATATCTGAAGCATCAAACTTAAAATTAGCTTATAAATTTGATATTTATGCAACTCAACCTTTAAGCAGAGGAGATGTATATGTAGATGCTCAAACTGGAGATGTTTTGTTCTATAATGCAACGATAAAACACGCAACACATTTTGGCTATTCTTCTTCAATATTTAATAAAGATTCTAAATGCGACACTTTTTTAACTCAAGAAGAAACGAAAAAAATTGCAACATGTTTTGATGCTTTGGTTTCTGGAACCGCAGCAACACGTTACAGTGGCTCAAAAACGATTCAGACTACATTATCTGGTTCAAATTACGTTTTAAAAGACGCTACTCGTGGCAGTGGAATAAATACCTACGACTTAAATACAAGTACGAATTATAATTCAGCAGTTAACTTTACAGATAACGATAACAACTGGACCACTGCAGAACATACAGCAAACAAAGATAACGGTGCTTTAGATGCGCACTGGGGAGCTGAAATGACATACGACTATTGGATGACAAAACACAACCGTAATAGTTTTAATAATTCAGGAGCAGCAATAAACAGTTACGTTCACTATAGTTCTAATTATGATAATGCTTTTTGGGACGGTTCAAGAATGACTTATGGTGACGGAAGTGGAACCTATTTCGACATCCTTACATCTTTAGATGTAGCAGCTCACGAAATTGGACATGCAGTTTGTACTTACACTGCTAATTTGGCTTACCAAAGAGAGTCAGGAGCTATGAACGAAGGTTTCTCTGATATTTGGGGAGCTACAGTAGAATATTACGCTGCACCAAATAAAAGCACATGGTTAATTGGTGAAGATATTGAAAGACGTTCAGGTCATTTGGCTCTACGTTCAATGAGTAACCCAAAAAGTGAAGGACAACCAGATACTTACGGTGGAACATATTGGATAAACCCAAACTGCGGAACACCAACACAAAGTAATGATTATTGTGGCGTACACACAAATTCAGGAGTTTTAAATCATTGGTTTTATATTTTAGTTCAAGGAAAATCTGGAACAAATGACATTGGCAGTTCTTATAACGTTACAGGAATAGGAATGGACAAAGCTGCAAATATTGCTTATCGTTTAGAAAGTGTCTATTTATCAGCAAATTCAACTTTTGCAAATGCCAGAACCTACGGAATACAAGCAGCAACAGATTTATATGGAGCAAACTCTGCTGAAGTTATTGCTACAACAAATGCTTTTTATGCAGTAGGTATAGGTAGTGCTTACCAAGGTGCGACAGACACACAAGCACCAACTGTTCCAACAAATTTAGTTGCAAGCGGTACAACAAATACAACAACAACTCTAAACTGGACTGCTTCAACTGACAATGTGGGTGTTGTAGGATATGATATTTACCAAGGTACTTCAAATCTTGGGACAGTTACTGGTACTTCAGCAAATATTACTGGTTTAACTGCAAGCACAACTTATTCATTTTCTGTTAGAGCTAAAGATGCGGCCGGAAATGTTTCTGGATCAAGTAATACAGTAAACGTAACTACAACTGGCTCTTCTACAGGATGTTCTGGAGCAATATCTTCGTTCCCATATTCTGAAGGATTTGAAAACACTATTGGAGCTTGGACACAAGATTCGGCAGATGATTTTGATTGGATTGTAGATGCAAATGGAACACCTTCAAGTAATACAGGACCTTCTTCAGCAATTCAAGGAACGTATTATATTTATGTAGAAGCATCAAGTCCAAACTATTCAAACAAAAAAACTATTTTAAACTCACCTTGTTTCAATTTAACAAATGCTCCATCTGCAACTTTCAATTTCAAATACCATATGTATGGTGCTTCAACAATGGGAGCTTTAAAATTAGAAGCAAGCACAAATAATGGTTCAACTTGGACTGAAATTTGGAGTAAATCTGGTAACCAAGGAAACAGTTGGTTAACTGCAAATGTAAGTTTAGCAAGTTACATTGGAAACACAGTTCAATTACGCTTTGTAGGATCAACAGCTGCAACATGGCAAGGAGACATTGCTGTAGATGATGTTTCATTAACTACTGCTTCAGCTCCTGTTTGTACTAATGTAAACATTAACATGACATTTGACAATTACCCAGAAGAAACAAGTTGGGAAATTTTAAACGCAAGTAATCAGGTTGTGTTTTCTGGTGGTACATACGGAAGTCAAGCAGACGGATCTTCATTAACTGTAACAAAATGTTTAGATGCTGGTTGTTATACATTTACAATTAAGGATACATATGGAGACGGAATTTGTTGTTCTTATGGAAATGGTAGTTATACTGTAACTTCAAACGGAATAACATTTGCAAGCGGTGGAACTTTTGGAGCAAGTCAATCTACTAACTTTTGTGTAGGAACTTCTTCTTTAATTTCGAATGTATCTACTACAACAGAAACCCAAACAGAAATTCCATTTTCTATTTACCCAAACCCTGTTAAAGGAGACATTTTAAATGTTCAAATTGGGAAAGACTTAGAAGATTATAAAATCTATAACATTATGGGGCAACTGGTTTTACAAGGAAAAATTACTAACGGACAAATCAATGTTAGTTCTTTAAATACTGGAGTTTTCATAATTGAAACAAATACGTACAAAGAAAAAATAGCAAAAAAATTCATTAAAGAATAAATTTCCCTTAGTTAAGTAAATGAAAAGGCTGCTCTAGATTTCTAGGCAGCCTTTTCTCTTTTAAAATATTTATCTATTTACAAATTCGCAAAGAAATCATTTCCTTTATCATCGGTAATAATGAATGCTGGGAAATCTTTAACTGTAATTTTACGAACCGCTTCCATTCCTAATTCTTCAAAATCAACAACCTCAACTTTTAAAATATTATCTTTTGCTAAAATAGCAGCAGGACCTCCAATTGAACCTAAATAAAAACCACCATGTTTCGCACAAGCATCTGTAACTTGTTGCGAACGGTTCCCTTTTGCTAACATAATCATACTTCCACCTGCCGCTTGAAACTCATTTACATAAGGATCCATTCTACCCGCTGTTGTTGGTCCGAAACTTCCTGATGGCATTCCGTCTGGAGTTTTTGCAGGTCCGGCATAGTATATTGGATGGTTTTTAAAGTAATCAGGCATTGGTTTACCCGCATCTAATAATTCTTTAATTTTAGCATGAGCAATATCACGAGCCACAATAACTGTTCCACTCAATTTTAAACGTGTTTTGATTGGATATTTTGTCAATTCAGCTAAAACTTCATTCATTGGTTTGTTTAAATCAATTTCAACAGCTGGTTCTAAATGAGGTGCTACTTCTGGTAAAAACTGACCTGGATTGGTTTCTAATTGTTCTACGAAAATACCATCTTTGGTAATTTTACCCTTAATATTTCTATCGGCAGAACACGAAACTCCTAGTCCAACCGGACAAGAAGCTGCATGACGTGGTAAACGAATTACACGAACATCATGTGTAAAGTATTTTCCTCCAAATTGTGCACCAATAGCGCTTTCTTGACAAATTTCTTGTACTCTTTTTTCCCATTCTAAATCACGGAAAGCTTGACCGGCCATATTTCCTGAAGTTGGTAACTCATCAAAATAACCAGCAGATGCTTTTTTAACCGTTGCTAAATTGGCTTCGGCAGATGTTCCTCCAATTACTAAAGCTAAATGGTAAGGTGGACAAGCAGATGTTCCTAAATCTTTGATTTTTTCACGAACAAATTCTTCCATTCCTTTTTCATTCAATAACGATTTCGTTTTTTGGTATAAGAATGTTTTATTGGCAGAACCTCCTCCTTTTGCTAAAAACAAGAACTCATAAGAACTTCCTTTTTTAGCATAAATATCTATTTGTGCAGGTAAGTTGGAACCCGAATTCTTTTCTTCAAACATGCTAATAGGCACAATTTGAGAATAACGAAGGTTTTTCTTTTCGTAGGTATTGAAAATCCCTTTTGAAAGCCATTCCGCGTCATCTACGCCTGTATATACGTTTTCTCCTTTTTTGGCCATTACGATAGCGGTTCCTGTATCTTGACAAGAAGGCAATTCGCCATCAATAGCAACAGAAGCATTTTGCAATAAATTATACGCCACAAAACGATCGTTATCTGTCGCTTCTGGGTCATCTAATATGTTTGATAAGCTCTTTAAATGTTTGGTGCGCAACATAAACGAAACATCATTCATTGCCACTTCTGATAACAACTCTAATCCTTTTGGATCAATGGTTAGAATTTCTCTGTCGCCTAGCTTTTCAACCTTTACGTATTCTGAAGAAATTTTCTTGTATTGTGTATCGTCTTTTAAAATAGGATACGGGTCTTGGTATATAAAATCCATGTGTGTTATTTTTTGATAATGTAAAGTTACGGATTTTTTCTTTTTTTATCTGCAAGCTTGAATGCCGAATAAGGATTTTTTCTTTATTCTAAAGAAAGCTTTACAACTTTTATTTTTTTAAACATTTCCGTAAGGCTTTTTGAAACTTTGAACAAATTGAATCTTAGATTAAAAAAACCAAGTCGCCACAAAAATTGCAGTAATTACACAAATTAAATCTACTAAAAGCATCGTAGTTAAAGCATAACGTGTATTTTTTATATTCACAGAACCAAAATAAACCGCAATTACATAAAAAGTGCTCTCTGCACTACATTGAAAAATACTGCTCAATCTTCCGGTTAATGAATCGGCTCCAAAAGTATTCATTGAATCAATCAAAAATCCCCTTGAACCAGCAGAACTAAAAGGTCGTAATAAAGCAACCGGTAAGGAATCGACAATTTGTTTATTTACACCAATATTTGAAAACACAAAAGCCAAACCATTGCTTATAATATCAAACAAACCGCTGTTTCTAAATAAAGAAATGGCCGCTAACATTCCTAAAACATATGGAAAAATAGTAACGCCAGTTTTTACACCGTTATTTGCACCTTTTACAAAAGCATCAAAAACGGTTGTATTCGCTTCGGCAAATAATTTCTCTTTTTTAAATGCATACATCAAGGTAAAACCAATAATTGCTAATAATATTAATCCCGAAAGATTAGATGTAAAATAATTTTTTCCAATAATATCCAAATGATTTACATACATCAACAAGCCAATAATTGCCCCAATTAATGTCATTAAGCCAATTGCCAATGAAGCACTTTTGAAATTGATTTTTTGTTTGATTCCCACAATTATAAAAGCTGCGATGGTACCAATAAATGAAGTAATAATACAAGGCAACATCACATCTGCAGGGTTACTAGAACCGGCCGCTGCTCTATATCCAATAATTGAAGTTGCAATTAACGTTAAACCGGAAGCATGCAAACACATAAACATAATTTGCGCATCACTAGCTCTATCTTTATCTTCATTGAGCTCTTGCAAACTTTCCATAGCTTTTAAACCAAAAGGTGTTGCAGCCGAATCCAATCCTAAAAAGTTGGCCGCAAAATTCAACGTCATATAGGAAATAGATGGATGATTTTTAGGAATACTTGGAAATACTTTTACAAAAACTGGACTCAAAACTTTGGCTAATTTTCCGGAAACTCCAGATATAATTAACAATTCCATCAATCCACAAAAGAAAGCTAAATAAGCTATAAGCGGTATTATTATATCTACTAAGCTGCTTTTGCAAGTTGCCAATAATCCATCCGATTTTTGAACACCGCTGTAAATTTGTACCGTTTGATTTTTGTATACATACGTCGTATCAGGATCTGACAAATTACGATTAACAATCATTGTTTTATCGTCTTTCAGTTGGATACTGTCTTTTATAAAAGCAGGAACTTGATCTATATATTTTTCAGATATTAAAATAGGATTTCCTTTTTCGCCATTCAACACATAATCAATAGTATATGTTGTACCAGAAAACAAACTGATTACCACAAAGACAATTGATGAAATAAAAATTGCTAACCAAAACCTACTTAATACCATAATTTGAATTTTTTAACCACTAGGTTCACAAAGATAAAAACTAAGTTCACTAAGCCATTTATTTTTTAAACAAAGTGTTTTGAAATTTATACATGAATTATTTCATCGTCAATTAAAAGCCCTTCTCTTCTAAAACGGAGAAAAACTTGTGCCACTGCAATAACGTCTTTTTCGCAGTAGGTTATAATTCTATCGATATCGTTTTCAATATAAAAAACTCGAGCCACTTCGCTACCATCAATATCTCCTTTTGGAGAAGGAACACCTAATACTTTCGTTAATAATTTTAGCGAAGTAAAATGTTTGTAATCACCAAATTTCCACAATTCTAAAGTATCTAAGTGCGGTACTTCCCAAGGTTTTTTACCAAATAAATTCAATTTATCTGGTAAAGCAACTGAATTGATAATCATTCTTCGGGCAATAAATGGAATGTCAAATTCCTTTGCATTATGTCCGCATAAAACATGTTGTGCTCCATTATAATGTTGGTTCAATAAATTAGAGAAATCTTGAAGAATTTTCTTTTCTTCACCCCAAAAACTAGTGACTCTAAAATTTCTAACATCTGCTTTATTGACAAAATAACCCACTGAAATAGTAATGATTTTCCCAAATTCAGCCCAGATACCAGCACGTTCATAAAAATCTTCGGCTGTAACCTCATCACGACGCTGGTATTGTGTTTTATTTTCCCAAAGTTTTTTGGTTTCTTCATCCATTCCTAAATATGAATCATACTCAGGAACCGTTTCAATATCTAAAAATAGAATATTGTTAAGGTTAATTTTTTCAATCATATAATTAATTAATGAGTTGTTTTTCTTTTTTCTAACATCTTATACGCTTCTTCTACATAAACATATAAATCATTGCTGTGCGGATCAGTTTCTGTTTGCAATCCTTTTAAATGCCCTAGACGAACAATAATTAAATTATCTTGAGGAATAACAATTACAAACTGACCTAGATGACCGCGCATATAAAATAAGTCTTTGCCTTTTATAGCATGTAACCACCAGCCATATCCATATTGTGGACTTTCTGAGAATCGAGGTGTTATGCATTTGTTAATAAACGTTGAGTCCAAAATTTGTTTTCCATTCCAGCTTCCATTATTTAAATATAGTTTTCCAAAACGCGCAAAATCGCGAGCGTTACTTGCAATACAACAATAGGCTTTTTCAATTCCGTCTGGTTCATGGTCTAATTGCCAAAGCGCTTCGTTTTCTGCTCCCATAGGCTGCCAAAAGTGTTTAGAAACGTAATCTGAAACATATTCACCTGTTGCTTTTTCGATACACATAGCTAACAATTGTGTTGAGCCGCTTAAATATTTAAAAAACTGTCCTGATTTTTCATTGATTTCTAAACCCAGCATTACTTTTTTTAAATCGTCATCAAAGTAGGCACGAGTAACAATAGAAAGTGGACTGTAATATTTTTCATCCCAATTTAAACCTGATGCCATTGAAGATAAATCGCCAACGGTAACTTCTTTTGCAAACTCACCTTTTAAATCAGGAATAAAATCTATTACTTTTTGATCTAAACTTTTAATTTTTCCTTCCATAATGGCTTTACCAAGAGCCATAGTAATGACGCTTTTTGCCATTGAAAAAGAATTGGATTTTGAATCTTTGGTATAACCATCAAAATAACTTTCGTGAAAAACACTATCGTTTTGAATAATTAAAAAAGCTGCCGTTTGCAGTTCTTTATGTGTTTTTTCTAAAGTTGAAGTAGCTACTATTGAATTATAATCTTTGGCTAGTGCCCAAGGTTGGGCTGTTCCTTTTTTAATTGCTCTATTTGGAAAATCTTTATAATCTTCTAAAAAAGCTGTGGTATAGCCTTTAAAATAAATTGTTTTTACCGCTCGAAGTAAGTAATCTACATCGAAAATATACATTAAGATAATTATAGATACTAATACTATGGCGAGCCATTTGAAAAAACCTTTTAGAAACTTCATGTTTTCATTTTAAGAATGTGATATAAAAGTAAGAAAAAAGAATATTTTTAAAAGAGTTTTAGAAAAGAGTTTGTTGTTTAATCGGGTTTTCATGCTCAATTAACCATTTTTTACGCCAAAGCCCACCTGCATAACCGGTAAGTGAGCCGTCAGAACCAATAACTCTATGGCAGGGTACAACAATCCAAAGAGGGTTTTTTCCGTTAGCGGAAGCCACTGCTCTAATTGCTTTAACATCGCCAAGTTGTTTAGAAAGCTCTAAATATGACATTGTTTTTCCATAAGGAATTTCTAAAAGTGCTTTCCATACTTTTTTTTGAAAATCAGTTCCTTTTGGATTCATTATAAAAGTAAATTTCTTTCTATTGCCTTCAAAATATTCATTTATTTCTTTAACTGCAGACTTCAACTCTAAAGGGATTGTTTTAGAAATTTCACCTTCTTGTAGAACTGAAATAAGACAAACCCCATTTTCATCACCTTTAATTTTTGCGGTTCCTAGTGGTGTATTTATAAAAACTGTTTCCATTTTATAAATATAAAAAAAACCACTCAAAAATGAGTGGTTTTCTAACCTTAAGATGTAATAGTTGAATTAATATATTTTTATTTTACAGAACCTTTGATAATAAGAACCTTTGGCGCAGCCCCTTCTTCATTTGTAGTTACAGTAATTGTTTTGTGAAAATTTCCTGGTGCAGCTGCATTGTAAGTAGCTTCAACTGTTCCTTTTTCTCCTGGTTTAATTGGAGTTTTTGTATAATTTGCAGCAGTACAACCACAAGATGGTTTTACATTAGTTAGCAAAACCGTTTCTTTTGATGTATTAGTAAAAGTAAATTCATAAGTTACTGGTTTACCTTTTTCAATATCTCCAAAATCGTGTGTTTCACTAACCCATTTCATAGAAGAAATAGTTGCAGGTGCTGATTGATTTGTTACAAGAGCTTTTGCTTCTTGTGTTGTTGGAGCTTGAGCAAAAGACAAAGCCGATATAAATAAGGCTGCAATTGTTACTTTTAATGTTTTCATGATATAATTTTTTGTTTTTTTATAATTTTGATAAGCAAATCTAATAAGTAAATAGTAGTTTTGTTGTTAAGCATTCATTAATTGTTGTTAATGACATGTTAACGGTAAATAAAAATGAAATTAAACAAACTAAATATAGTAATTATTATAGGTTTTCTTGCCATTATAGGTACAATGGTAATGCAATTGTTTTTATTAAATCAAGCTTATTTATTTGAAAAAAGAGAAATTGAAGATAAAATTCATTCTTCATTACTTAAAGTTGTTTCTAGAATTTATGCTGATAATAATAATGATTTACCACATGTTGATTTTATTAAAAAAACTTCATCAAATTATTACATTGTTAATGTCCAAAATGTTTTTGAAAACGTAATATTAGAACATTATTTAAAAACTGAATTTGCAAAAGTAAAACTCGACCTTGACTTTGAATATGCCATTTACGATTGTGGAACAAACAAAATGGTTTATGGAAATTATATTTCAACGAAAGGAGAATCTGACAATAAGTGCGAAGATTGTTTTACAAAAAACGATGAATTAATTTATTATTTTGCACTAAGATTTCCAAACTTAAGCGAAAATCTATTCAGTAGTTTATATAAATATTGGGCATATAGTTTTGTTCTTTTTATTGTACTTATCATTTATGTTTATTCGGTAATTTTACTCTTAAAGCAAAAACAATACACTGAACTACAAAATGATTTTATTAATAATATGACGCATGAATTTAAAACACCGTTAGCTTCAATATTAATAGCTTCAAACTATGCAAAAAAACAAAAAGAAATAATTGAAAATCCTAAACTATCAAAATACATTGAGATTATCATTAATCAAAGTGCTAAACTAAACGAACATATTGAGAATATTTTAACTGTTGCGAAATCTAGTAATAACTCTATAGAACTTCAAAAAAGTAAAGTGGAAATTCTTAAAAACTTAGATTTAATTAAAGAAAATATTGAACTCAAGCATCAAAAAGAAGTTGTCTTTAAGATTTTGTTTCAAAAAAATTATTTAATAAATGCCGATGAATTTCATTTTTATAATTTATTGTTTAATTTATTAGATAATGCAGCAAAATATTCAATTGAAAAAACAGTTATAGAAATTAATTTTTTTGAAACCGATAAAAACTACAACTTAACTATAAGTGATAACGGGCCAGGAATTCCTGAAAAAGACCTACCTTTTGTTTTTGATAAGTTTTACAGGGTTGCTCGAAAAAACAATAAGGACATTGAAGGGTTTGGAATTGGATTAGCTTATGTTAAAAAAATATGTGAATTACATAACTGGAAAATAAAATTATCAAACAAAAATAATGGTTTGTTAGCTGTAATTGAAATTCCAAAAAAAGACATTTATGAATAAGAAAAAGATTTTATATGTTGAAGATGATGAAACTCTAGCTTTTTTAACAGCAGATAATCTAGAGCAACATTTTGATGTCACCCATTCTAATAACGGAAAAGAAGCTTTTGAATTATTTTGTAATTCTGATTTTGATTTATGTGTATTAGACATTATGTTACCAGACATGGATGGCTTTGAAATTGTATCAGCAATTAGAAAAAGAAATGAAGAAATTCCAATTATTTTTTTATCAGCAAAAACATTAAAAGAAGATAAAATTAACGGATTAAAACTTGGCGCAGATGATTATTTAATAAAACCCTATTCAATTGAAGAACTTATTTTAAAAATTGAAATATTCTTAAACAGAAGTCAAAAAAACAGTATTGGAACTCATCAAAACTATAATATAGGCTCGTTTATTTTCGAACCTGAGAATTTTTTATTAAAAACGGGAACTAAAAAAATAACACTTACAGAACGAGAGACAACACTTCTAAAGCTTTTCTTAGATAATTCTAATAGTGTTTTAAAAAGAGAGAAAATTCTAAATACTTTATGGGGAAATGATGATTACTTTTCAGGAAGAAGTTTAGATGTTTTTATTTCAAGATTAAGAAAAATATTTAAAGACGAAACCCACGTAAGAATTGAAAACATTCCTCGCGTGGGCTTTAAACTAATTATTGAATAAATGTCATTAAAAACTATGAATATACGCTTCTAATGATTGTAATTCTTCATCACTCATAGCTTTAGTAATAGCAAAATTTGCTTTCATTACTTCATATTGAGACGGGTCTACAATTGCTTCTCCTTCTCCTTTTAAAAAGGTTACAATGCTGGAGTTTTTCTCTTTATAAATACCTGAAATTTCTTTTAAACTTGGTCCAACAACTTTTGTAGATGGTTGATGGCAAGCTACACAAGTTCCTTTTCCTTCAAAAATTTCTTTTCCCTTATTTACTATTGCTAAATCGCCATCAGAAATATTTTCTGTAGCTTCGTTAGTAGTAGTAACTTCCTCAGTAGTTTCAGTTTTTCCAAAAGGCTCTTCCTTTTTCTTATCTGAACAACTAACAATTGCTAACATTGCAATTGCCAACAAACTTGTTTTAAATACTTTCATAATGCTAATTATTTATTCCTTCAAATGTATTTACTTCTAATTAAATATTTTATGATAAATGTCAGAAAAGTTACTTTTTAAAAAAAACACTCCCTTAAAAATACATTTTGCAATTGTTAATAAAATTTGTTGATAAAATTTTGCAATTGTTCTTGTTTAGTTAACTTTGCCTTATGATGATAGAAAAACACATAGCAGCATTATTATATAGATTTCAATGCGTTACCTTACCGGGTTTTGGTGCTTTTATTAGCGAACTAGAATCTGCTAAAGTTGCTGGAAGTGCTAGCACATTTAATCCGCCAAAGAAAAAAATAACTTTTAATCCAAACGTTAAAAATAACGATGGACTATTAGCTAATCATATTGCATTACAAGAAAACATTAGCTTTGAGAAAGCTTCTGAAGTTATTGCTTTTCAAGTTTCAAAATGGATCACATCTTTGGAACAAAGAGAAAAAGTGGTTTTAGCTAAAATTGGTGAAATTTCTACAAATGCAGATTTAAATTGGGTTTTTGAACCTTATGAAGATGTAAATTACCTAACCTCATCTTTTGGGTTAACAAGTTTTGTTTCGCCTCAAATTTCAAGAGAACAGTTAAAAACTCAAGTAGAAGAACTTGAAGAAAAAGCTCCAATTATTTTTACTCCTGAAAGAAAAAACAATTATAGTTTTGTGAAATACGCAGCTTCAATTGTTCTTTTTTTAGGCTTAGGAACTGTTGGATACAAAATGTACAATGATCAGCAAGTTGCTAATCAAACTTTATTCGTTGAAAAACAAGTACAAGAAAAAGTTAATCACAAAATACAAGAAGCTACTTTTTTCATAAGCAATCCGTTAAGTACGGTTGAACTGCCCGTAAAAGAAGAGTTAAAGCCTTATCATATTGTGGCCGGAGCTTTTAGAAATGAAGAAAATGCTCAAACAACATTAAACAACTTAAAAGAAAAAGGTTTTTCTGCTCGCCTTTTAGAAAAAAATAAATCGGGTTTAATTCCTGTTGCTTATGAAAGTTACTCTTCTCTCGAA
>PKEA01000087.1 GCA_002862805.1 Flavobacteriaceae bacterium
TGCACGTGTTTCTTTGGAAACATTCGTCATGTCTTCAAAAGTATGTGCGCCTTTGCTCCACAACCATTCGTACACCTGATTTCCACGAAAAGCTTTGTCTCCGTTTGCCACAAAAAAATCTCTTAATTGTTCTTTTGTTAAAGCTCGTATGTCTCTTTTTGTAATTTGCATGGTGCAAAGTTAGGAATTTAGAAATTAGAATTCAGAAATTAGAAGTTAGAAGTGTTGGAATTTGTATTTTTATTTATTCGATAATTTATTTGTTAGAATATTTTTAGAACACGGATATAAGAAATTTGAATAATTTTTATAATCTGTTGAATCTGTGTTCTAAAAAATTGATTTTTGATATTGTAATTGTCATTGCTATTGAAAATTGTATTTTTGTTTAAAATTTGAATCATCATGCATTTTATATCGGAAGAATTAGAAGATTACGTAGCCAATCATAGCCAAAAAGAGCCAGAACTTTTAGCGAAATTAAATACCGAAACACACCAGAAAATCCTTCAACCAAGAATGCTGAGCGGTCATTTTCAAGGTAGAGTTTTGAGCATGCTTTCGAAAATAATTAATCCAAAAAATATTTTGGAAATTGGTACGTATACTGGTTATGCTGCTTTATGTTTAGCAGAAGGAATGCAAAAAGACGGGTTTTTAGATACCATTGACATTAATGAAGAGTTGTTTGATTTTCAGCAAAAATATTTTGAAGCTTCTGAATATGCAACGCAAATTAAAGGACATTTAGGTGATGCTTTGGAAATTATTCCTACTTTAAACAAAAAATTTGATTTGGTTTTTATTGATGCCGATAAAGAAAACTACATTAATTATTTTAACATGATTGTTCCGATGATGAACCCAGGCGGCATTATTTTATCGGATAATGTGTTGTGGAGCGGAAAAGTATTGGAAGAATTAAACCCAAAAGACGTAAGTACAAAAGTTTTAGTAGAATACAATAAGTTAATTAACGAAGACGAACGTGTAGAAACGGTTTTATTGCCAATAAGAGATGGTTTGACGGTAACTAGGGTGAAGTGAGTGAGGCTATAAGTTATTATTTTTTCATTTGTTTCCAATCAGGCTTTCCTAGTTTTCTGTATTTCTCTAAAGCTTCATTCCAAAAAACGACCATTCCATCATCTGCTGGTCTTTTGATCCCGCTACCATTCCAATCAAAGGGCTCTGAAGCACTTAAAACATCACTTAATTCAAACGAATTATTTGAAAGTTCGTAATGCTCTTGAAGAAAGTACCACATTACCCAAAAAGCATCCTCAGTTGTTAAATTATCTTCTATAAATTTTGTCATTGTATATATTTAAAAACCTTATAAATTGATACTATATTTCGGGTATTTCCTCATAAAACCTTCATAGAGTTTGTAAAAGAAAAGCCCAGAAAGCATTCCAAAAACATAACCTGATAGAATATCTAATGGAAAGTGTAATCCTAAATAAATGCGGCTGTAAGCGAAAATTAAAGGAAATAAGAACAATAGAAACGAATAGTTATAATATCTTCTAATAATTAAGAAAATGAACATTGTACTTGCCATTGAATTTGCCGCATGACCAGAAAAGAAACTAAATGAACTTCTCTTTACCACAACACGAATAATATCTTTAATTTCTGGTGTATTACAAGGTCGTAAACGTTGAAATCCGTTTTTAAATAAATTGGTAATTTGGTCTGTAAACGTAATTAATAGAGCTAGAAAAAGAATAATAATTCCAAAATTTTTCCAACCTACTTTTTTTTGTAACAAATAAAAAATACCTAGAAAAAAAGGCGTCCAATGCAGTTGTTTTGTAATTATTTTCCAGAAACCGTCAAACGATTCTGAACCTAGTCCGTTTAAGAAAACAAATAATTCTTTATCTAAGTGAAGTAGTTGTTCCAAATTATAGTTGTCTTTTAATAGGTCCGGTTAGGTTTTCAATATCTTCTTTTGCTTTTTGAATAGGATTTTGAACATCAGAAGCTATATTCTCTAATGGATTAACTGCTTTAGAAATACCATCTTTTGCTTTTTGAATTTCTTCTGAAATTCCGCCTGTTAACGAATTCATATCCATTCCGTTTTCTTTGGCACTGTTATTAATTTCCGTTTTAATATCGTTAGTCGCATGCTTAATTTGCGCCATTGTTTTTCCTAAAAAACGAGCCACATCAGGAATACCTTTTGAACCAAAAATCATTACTGCAATAAGAACTATAAAGATTAGTTCTCCTCCACCAATTCCAAACATTTTTAATTGAATTACATTTTACAATGAAACAAAGTTACAAAGATTTTTATGTGAACATCAAAAATCTTCGTTAAAATAAAAAACCTCGAATTGTATAATTCGAGGTTTAAATAGTATTAATTAAAAAAAATTATTTTTTTTCTAATTCGTCAAATTTAGATTTTACTTCAGTACTTGGCCAAACGTTGTTGTTTGTATCAATGTCTGCCGTTTCTAATTTAGAATCTATTTGAATTTTAACTACTTTCTTATCTGTAGCGAAAACTCTTTTTGCAGTTTCATTATTTTTTCTCCAAATTTGAGCTGGAAATACATGATTTTCTGTAGAACCATCTTCAAACTGAAGCTCAACAAGAATAGGCATAATCATTCCACCTAATTTTTCAAACTCTACTTCATAGAAATACTTTGGTGCTTTTAATTTTGCTTTTTCTTCAGCAGTATAATTTTTCGCTACATAATCATCTAACATTTGAACTTCATTCACATCAAATGCTTTTTTAGTTGCAGGATTAAACTCTTCGTTTTTTTTATCAATTAAATATAAAAATGGTCCATCATCATATGTAAAACGACCCGTTCTCATTCTGTAGTTTTTCAACTTAGCGGTAGGTTCGGTAGAAACATAATATTCTTTTACATCCTTAAGTGCAATATCTACATAATCTGTAGAATAGAACCAACCTCTCCAGAACCAATCTAAATCTACTGCAGAAGCGTCTTCCATAGTTCTAAAGAAATCTTCAGGAGTTGGGTGTTTAAATTTCCAACGTTGCGCATATGTTTTAAATGCGTGGTCAAACAATTCATGTCCCATAATGGTTTCACGTAAAATATTTAAGCCTGTTGCTGGCTTACCATAAGCATTTGATCCAAACTGAAAAATATTTTCAGAATTAGACATAATTGGCGCAATATAGTTTTGATTTCCTTTCATATAAGGAACAATTTTAGCCGCAGGACCTCTGTCTGTAGGGAAGTTTTTATCGAATTCTAATTCTGTTAAATATTCTAAGAATGTATTTAAACCTTCATCCATCCAAGTCCATTGTCTTTCATCAGAATTTACAATCATTGGGAAATAATTATGTCCAACTTCATGAATAATTACACCCAACATTCCATATTTTATTCTATCAGTATAAGTTCCGTCCGCATCTGGGCGACCAAAATTCCAACAAATCATAGGATACTCCATTCCTTGATCTTCTGCTGAAACAGAAACTGCTTTTGGATAAGGATAATCAAATGTATGTTTAGAATATGTTTTTAAAGTTTGTGCAACTGCTCTAGTTGAATATTCTCCCCAAAGCGGATTTGCTTCTGGCGGATAAATTGAAATAGCCATTGGCTTAACCGTTTCTAATTGAACAGCCATTGCGTCTAACATGAATTTTCTCGAAGTTGAAATTCCAAAATCTCTAACATTCTTTGCTTTATATTTCCATGTTTTCTTTTTATCAGAAAAACCTTTTGCATTTGCTTCAGCTTCAGCCTGAGTTACAATTAAAACAGGCTTATCAAATGTATTTTGGGCTAATTCCCATCTTTTCATTTGTTCTGAAGTATATACTTCTTTTCTGTTTTGAAGCTCTCCTGTTGCTTCCATCATGTGATCTGCAGGAACTGTAATATTTACTTCATAATCCCCAAATGTTAATGCAAATTCACCTCTTCCCCAAAACTGCATATTTTGCCAACCTTCAACATCGCTGTAAACTGCCATTCTTGGAAAAAACTGAGCAATTACATATAATTTATTCCCGTCAGGAAATAATTCAAAACCCGAACGACCTCCGTCTATTTGGTAATTATTAATGTTGTACCACCATTTAATTGAAAAAACCGTTTTACCACCAGGTTTTAAAGGAGTAGCCAAGTTAATACGCATCATTGTTTGATTGATGGTATAACTTATATTTTTACCTGATTTATCTTTTACATATTCAATATTAAAACCACCATCAAAACCATTTTCCATGAATTCCTTAGCAAATTTTTCTGCTGTTAATGCAGGAGCTATTCTTTGGTTTTCAACTAATGGTGTTTTAGAATTTTGTGCACGCATATTTTGATCTAACTGTACCCACAAATACTCTAATGGTTCAGGAGAATTATTATAATACGTAACTGTTTCTTTACCGTATAGTTTTTGATTTTTATCATCAATTTCTATATCCATTTTATAATCAGCTTTTTGCTGATAATAAGCTGGACCCGGAGCACCAGATGCAGTTCTAAACATATTTGGCGTAGCCATAATGTCGTACATTTGACGAAATTTATTTTCGTTATAATGCCCTTGTTCTCTTTTTTTATCTTCTGTTTTTGTTTCTTGAGCTATTGAAGTAAATGAAACTGCAATTGCTAAAAACGAAGAAAATAAGATTGATTTTTTCATTTTTGGGTTGTTTAAAATTCTAATAATGTTGATCGTTCACTATATGTCAACAAAACACTCTTTTTGTTACCATTAATATCTGTATGTACTATGTTTTTTTGTTCAGAAAACATTTCTGTAAGAACAGAATTAAAGATTTCGAAAGTAGTTATTTTTTCAGAGAATTGCACTTTTGAATAACAAATTAACACATCATCTTCTACTTCTTTTGTTAAAAATGTAACTTTATAAGGTTTATTATTGATAACAAACTTCATTTTTTCTTCAAGATATTTTTGAATATAATCGTTTGTTTCTGGAATTTCCTTTTTTGTAGATAAGTAAAAATCCTTGTTGAATTTTTTCTTTAACCCTTTTTCAAAATCATCAATAAATATTCTTGATGTGATTTCAATTCGTTGTTTCTTTGGAACAAAATCTATTTGGGTTACTGAAACATAAAATTTATGAACTACAAATGAACTCATAAAAGCAAATACCGTAAGCAGTACAACTATTTTATATCTATTTTTCATTTGGTAAAGATATTGATTCTTCATTAAACTTATTTTTAAATTCAGTTGATTTTGAAATTAGATATTCTAAAAGTTGTAATTCATTTTCACTTTTTAAAAAATTAACCAATTCATAGCTGGGCATTTCAGCAAAAGCTAAAAAAGAAGTGATTTTATCATTCTCAATTTTCAAAGTTGATGTAAAAAAATGATTTGAGTATCGCTCTTTAATATGTTCAGAAAATGATTTTGATTGTACTTCTCTAAGTTTTCGATTTTCAATAACCGCTTCCACATTTTTTCTAGGATTACTTTTAATACCTAAAAGTTTTCCAATAGCTTTACCAATAATTTTAAAATCAACGGTTGAGCCACCCGGAGCAAAATGATCTGGAGCTGTAGTTATTTTTGGTTTTTCAGAATACTTATCGTCATAATATTTCACCACATTCATGTCTACTGAGCCAAACGGATCATAAACTTTAATTTTCTTCATATCCTTCTCTAAATTCCCAGTTAAAGTATAAGGGCTTACAATAACTTCGTTAAGTTCATTTATTTTAATATCTAATTGAACTTCTAGTTCTTCAACATAAAAATCTTTTTTTGTAAGTATGTATTTTTGAGACACGAAAGAAAGTCCCTGAAAGAACAATGTGTCATTCTCTTTTGCTTTAATATAAAACACACCAAGTTGATCTGTAATAGCTCCTATATTTGAAGAAATATTAAAAACCGTAATGTTTTCGACATCTAAAGAATCGGTAATTACTTTTCCTTTTAGAACCTGTCTTTCAGAATTTTGAGAGAAAACAAGTTGAGAAAAAATAAAAACAACAATAAAAAAACTATTCCTCTGTTTTGATATTTTCATTTGGAACTAGGTTTTTAAGTTTCAAATATTCAACTGAAAGTCCGGCTAAAGCAAATTCAGTAGCTGTTTTATTATTCTTATTATATATATAAACAAAATTTCTGTTTTCGACTAAATAATACAGAAAACCAGAAATATAATCTTGAGGTATTTTTAATTTTTCTGTAAAATAATTATCATTAAAATCTAACCGAATAGACTCAAGAAAGAATTCCTTTTTTTCGACCTGAACTTCTTTTTTTAGCATTTTTGTTCGTCCAGAAATTCCGTTAATAATTCCATCTAACGAAACCGACGTACTTAACCCATAAGTATTGCCTCCACCTGTTGCTGTATATAACTTTCTTTCAGCTGGCGTATATGTTCTTTGGTTTGCTGGGACAATTCCTAATGCTACAGCATTTATATTTTTATATTGTACCATTACCACCTCATCTAACGCACTTATCATCATTTCCATATTTACAAAAAATAAATTTTTTCCAAAATCATCTTTAGTAACAATATGTTGAACTGCTTTTAAATGAACCGCACTAAAAATAATGGTATCTGAAACTTTTGCATTTAAAGTAAAATATCCTCCTTGTAAAGTAACGGTTCCTTTCTTTTGTGAACGATTAATTACATGAATATCCTCTAGGTTCAAAGATTCTGAAACTATTTTGCCTTTTAATAAAGTGTCTTTTTGAGCTGACAACGAAAGCGAAATAAAAAACAATAAAAAGTATATCTTTTTAATAATACATCTATTTAATTAATATTTGTAAATGTAATTGCAACAATCAAAAATAAATATTAAAAGCATGATAAAATTATGTTAAACAAAAGTGATAACTTTGAATTTTAAATAAAACAGCATGCGAAAACTAATAATAGCAAGTACCTCAACAGTACATGGAGGAGAATATTTAGACTATTTATTCCCAACACTAAAAAAACATTTTAACAACGTAAAAACATTGTTATTCATTCCTTACGCTAGACCAGGCGGAATAACTCATGATGAGTATACCAAAATTGTTTCAAAAGCATTTCAAAAATTAAACATTAGTGTAAAAGGAATTCATGAGTTTGAAAAACCTATAGAAGCGATTCAAAATGCCGAAGCCATTTTTACTGGTGGAGGAAATACTTTTTTATTAGTTTCTGAATTATATAGAAATGATATTTTAGAAAGTATAGAAAAAGCAATTAACAATGGAATTCCTTACTTAGGTACTAGTGCCGGAAGTAATATTTGCGGACTAACGATGGGAACAACTAACGATATGCCAATAATCTATCCGCCAAGTTTTAGAACTTTTGGTTTTGTATCCTTTAATATAAATCCGCATTATTTAGATCCAGACACGAATTCTACCCACATGGGTGAAACTAGAGAAACAAGAATTAATGAATTTCATAAATTTAATCCACAACCTGTTTTAGGTTTAAGAGAAGGAAGTTGGCTTGAAGTAAACGGAAACTCAATAAAACTAAAAGGAAATTTAACTGCTCGTTTATTTTCTCAAAATAATAAACCTATAGAATTAGAACCAGAAGCTGAGCTAAATAACATAAAATAAAAAAGTCCTGCAAATTGCAGGACTTTTTTTTGAGCGAAAGACGAGGGTCGAACTCGCGACATTCAGCTTGGAAGGCTGACGCTCTACCAACTGAGCTACTTTCGCATAAGGTACTTTCAATAAATTAGAGCGAAAGACGAGGGTCGAACTCGCGACATTCAGCTTGGAAGGCTGACGCTCTACCAACTGAGCTACTTTCGCATTTTTTGGTGTGCAAATATAGCCCAAAAAAATAATTCAATGCAAGTTTTTTTTAAAAAAAATTATAATTATTTTTAAGTAAATTTTTTACCCGACCTTAAAAAACAACATAAATTACTAAAAACCAAAAGATTATATTACATTAAATCATTTCAAAAAAAATGCTTTTTTTTGTAAAAAGTATTGGCATAAGTTTTGCAGTACTGTCCATATATCGGTTTTAAATGACAATTGACTGATTTTTTTTACAATTTCAAGAATAATCATTATTTTAAATCTTATCAAATACAGTTTATGATAAAAAAAATACTTCTAATTTCTATTTCTCTCTTTTTTATCAACTGTAAAAATGATAAAAAACCAATTTCAGAGGTAAAACTGCCACTAGAAGACCCAATAACTCATGCTAAAATCAGACCTATTGATGTTGATCTCATAGCTACTAAGAATGATAGCATTAAGTTATACTATAAGAAGTTCGACAATTATGAGATTTGGTTTAATTTAGAAAATAGAACCGATTTAATTAACGAAATTAAATCTTCTACTAAAGAAGGATTATTACCAAATGATTATAACTTTGAAAAGATTGTTGAATTAGAAGAAAAAAGAACCAACATGAGTGATTCTGAAGTTATTGCTTATGATGTCTTCCTTACAGAATCTTTTCAAAAAATAGCTACACATTTACATTGTGGAAAAACAAACCCAAAAGATGTTTATAAAAATTGGGATATACCTCAAAAAACAATTGCATTATCTGATATACTTCATAAAGCAATTAAATTAAGAATGATTGCAACTGCTTTTAAAGATTTAAAACCTCAACACAACACTTATAAATCACTTAAAAAGAGTTTAACGATTTTAAATACTTTTCCTGACTATAAACTGAAGAAAATACATATAAAAGATAAAATTGAACCAAACGACACTTTAAACGAAGTTGTTCAAATAAAAAAACATTTGTTATACTGGAAAGACTTTGTAAATAGAGACAGTATTATTACTCCTATATATGATAAAAATGCAGTAGCTGCAGTAAAAAAGTTTCAAAAAAGACACGGATTAAAACCTGATGGAGTTATAGGACAAGGAACATTAAAAGCCTTGAACTTTTCTCTAAACGAAAGAATCGAACAAACTATCGTAAATTTAGAAAGGTGGAGATGGTTTCCAGACAACTTTGGCAAAGATTATTTGCTTATTAATCTTCCCGACTACAAACTTTCTTATGTAACTAATAATGATACTATTGCCGAAAGAAGAATTGTCGTTGGTAAACCTAGTAGAGAAACTCCTATTTTAAGCTCTAAACTTTCTAATTTTATTTTTAACCCAACTTGGACCGTTCCTCCTACAATTATTAAAGAAGATTTAACTCCTTCTGCTGCAAAAAACAGAAGCTATTTTAGTCGAAATAGAATTAGTATTTACAATTCAAAAGGAGAATTGATTGCACCAGAGAATTGGAATCCAAACAAATCTAATTCATACAGGTATGTTCAAACTCCTGGTGTCGATAATTCATTAGGTTTAGTAAAATTCAATTTTCCTAACAGACATTTGGTTTACTTGCATGACACAAACCATAGAGATTACTTTGTTAGAGAATATAGAGCATTAAGTTCTGGATGCATTAGAATTGAAAAACCATTACAATTGTCTGAAACTATATTAAAAAAAGAAGATGAGAAAATTTGGAATAACTCTGAAATAGATACAATTATAAATAAGAAAGTAACGAGATATGTTCCCTTAAAGAAATCTAATATAAATATTTATTTATTGTATTGGACAAGTTGGTCAAATAAAGAAGGGCTACAATTTAGAGAAGATATATACAAGTTAGACTCAAAACTATTAAACGCTTTAAGAAACTAATTTAGATTTAGCAACATAAGTTCTTGATGGATGATAAATAAACAAACATGATTTATCTTTTATAGTATTGATAAATTCCTTGTGAATTGCATATGGAACAGCAGGACAACCTAGACTTCTCCCTAATCTTCCATTTGATTTTGCAAACTTATCTGAAACATAATCAGCTCCATGAATTACAACTGCTCTATTTCTAGCATTATCATTAATACCATACTCTAAACCGTCTAATCTCAAAGAAAAACCATGCTTTCCTTGGTAAACTTCACCAGTTACATAAAAACCTAAACTACTTTGAAATGATTCAGCTGAATTTGAAAATTTAGTTGCAAATTCATCTCCTGAATTTCTTCCATGAGCAACTAATGATTTTAAAACAACTTCCTTTGTTAACATATTAATAACCCACAACCTTTCTACATTTGAAGACAAGCTAAAATCAATAATCGTTAAAAAATCTTTTTGAACAACACCTTGAGATTTTAATTGATTATAACCTTCAAAAGCTTTAGAAAAACATTCAAACTGAGGTAAATCAAAATTGTTTACTTCTATATTTTCAAAAAATAACTGAGATAACGACTTTGTAATTACATTAGTATTATTAGCCAATAACACTGGTTCATTTGCTTTTTTTGTCTCACCATCATCATCTGTTTTATTTATAAATCCAAAAGAAAATAAACATAAAAAAAGCAAGGTTAATAATTTGTAATTCATTGTAGTAGTTGCAGTTAGTTGGTTAATAATAGTTATCAAATATATTCAAAAAAAATTATGAAACAAATTTTTAATCACATTTTATCGAAAAAAAATGCGTTTTATCGACAAAAAGTCGTTTAGTTAAAGTTTTTATAATTTTTTTCATACGTTTTTTAATGGGTCTATTTTTGTAAAAAATGTAACAATAATGCATAAGAACTTGATTTTCATATTTTTATTGTGTTTTAACAGCTTCAAAACACAAGCACAAGACAACATAATTTCTAAAAAAAAATTAGTTGCTACAAAAATAAATGAGTCTATTGCTATTGACGGGGAATTAAATGAATCTATTTGGAACGAGTCTAAGATTGCTTCTGATTTTGTGATGTTTGAACCAGACAATGGGAAACCCTCTCCAAATGAACTTAGAACCGAAGTAAAAATACTTTACAACAATGACGCGGTTTACATTGGCGCAATTTTATATGACAATGACCCTAAAGCCATTTTAAAAGAAATAACAGAACGTGATAATTTTGGAATTAGCGACTCATTTGGTGTTTACATAAACGGTTATAATGACGGACAGCAAGATTTTCAGTTTTATGTTACTGCATCAAATGGTCAAGCCGATTGTAATTTTACATCACAGTATGGAGAAGATTATTCTTGGAATGCTATATGGGAAAGTAAAGCAAAAGTAACTGATTTTGGCTGGATAGTTGAAATGAGAATTCCATACGCAGCACTTCGTTTTCCTGAAAACAAAGAACAGGTTTGGGGAATTAATTTCTTTAGAGAAGTAAGACGAAAAAGACAAAAATTCACATGGTCACCTATTAATACGCAAGTAGCTACTTTTTCGCAACAAGCCGGTATCTTAGAAGGAATTTCAAACATTAATCCTCCTACTCGTCTTTTCTTAATTCCTTATGCTTCAGGATATGTAAACTCTAATAAAGACAACACCGAGTTAACCCTAAAAGGTGGTTTGGATATTAAATATGGTATTAATGATGCTTTTACGCTAGATGCAATTTTAATTCCCGATTTTGGACAAACAAAGTTTGATAATGTAGAACTAAATCTTGGTCCATTTGAACAACAATTTAATGAAAACAGACCGTTTTTTACCGAAGGAACAGATTTATTCAGCAAAGGGAATCTTTTATATTCAAGAAGAATTGGAGCTGCTCCTCAATTTTATCCTGAGTTAGCAGACAATGAAACTATTAAGGAATTTCCTTCTACAGTAAATTTATTAAACGCACTAAAAGTGTCTGGAAGAAATTCTGACGGATTGGGAATTGGTTTTTTAAATGCCATTACCGAAAAAACAGATGTGACTATTGTAAATCCTGACGAAAATACTTCTCGTAAAGAAACCGTTTCTCCTTTAACCAATTACAATGTAACGGTTTTAGACCAACGCTTTAACCAAAATTCTTCTGTTACGTTTATTAATACAAATGTAACCAGAAACGGAAGTTTTAGAGATGCAAATGTAACGGGCTTACTTTTCGATTTAAATACTAAAAAAAATACGTACAATCTTTCTGGAGACATGAAAATGAGTAGTGTTTATGATTCTGAAAACAAAAACGGAATTAATACTTCTATATATATTGCAGAAACAAGTGGAAAAGTACGATTTAGCTTAGGCGCAAATTATGTTTCAAAAGATTTTGATAACAATGATTTAGGAATCAATTTTCAAACTAATTATACCGACTTTTCAAGTAATGTTAATTATCGAATTCTTAATCCTACAAAACTATTTAACACCTTTCGTATTAACTTAAATTCTTATATGCAATACAACAATACGACAGGAAGAATTCAAGGTAATAATTTCAACATAAATCTAGGAGGAAACAACAAAAAAAATCACTATTTAAATGCAAGTTTTGGTTATAATCCGTTTAAAAATTACGATTATTATGAACCAAGACAAGATGGACGATTTTTAATTTATCCTGAAAGTTATAACGGAAGTTTGTATCTATCTACAAACTACAACAATAAATTTGCAGTTGATATTAATCCGTATTTTACCAATGTAAATGAAAAAGACAGATATAATTATGGAATAGGTTTTAGTCCAAGATATCGCTTTAGCGACAGATTTTCTCTTATTTATAGTTTTGATTTATACAAACAATTTAACAATGTTGGATACATCGATAATGATGATGTTTCCATATATTTTGCAAAAAGAAACAGAGATACTTATACCAATAGCATTACAAGTAAATATTCTATTAATAGCAATATGAATTTTAATCTTTCTGTAAGACATTATTGGTCTTTAGCCGAAAACAATTCTTTTCACACGCTTAACAATGATGGAACTTTAACTGAAACAACTTACACCGAGAATAAAAATTCTAATTTTAGTACATGGAATTTAGACTTATCTTATTCTTGGTGGTTTGCTCCTGGAAGTCAGATTTCAGTATTATATCGTAATAATGCTTCTTCTTTTGATAGAACAATAAATAAAGATTTTAGCAATAACTTTTCAAACCTAATTGGTGATAATTTAAACCACGTTTTATCTGTAAGTATTCGATATTATATTGATTACAACCAAGCAAAAAATTGGCTTAAAAAAGCGTAAAAAATCTACAATTAACTTCTTAAATATTTATCTTTGTAAAAACTCTTTTTAAGATGAATAAGAAAGTAATTTTAATGATTCTTGATGGCTGGGGAAAATCTCCTGATCCAAAAGTTTCTGCAATTGATAATGCAAACACTCCATTTATAGATAGTTTATATACTAAATACCCAAATGCTCAATTAAGAACTGATGGCTTAAACGTAGGCTTACCTGAAGGTCAAATGGGGAATTCTGAAGTTGGTCATATGAACTTAGGTGCAGGAAGAATTGTTTATCAAGATTTAGCAAAAATAAATCTAGCTGTTGCCAACAAAACAATGAATCAAGAAAAGCCATTAATGGATGCTTTTGATTATGCCAAGAAAAACAACAAAGCGGTACATTTTTTAGGATTAGTTTCAGATGGCGGAGTTCATAGCCATACTTCTCATTTACGTGGATTAATTGACGTAGCACAAGCTGAAGGAATTCAAAATATGTTTGTTCATGCTTTTACTGACGGTCGTGATGTAGACCCAAAATCAGGCGCTAATTACATTGCAGACTTAGAAGCATATTTACAAAACACTAATGCAAAATTAGCCTCTGTAATAGGTCGCTATTATGCAATGGATAGAGATAAACGCTGGGAAAGAGTAAAGTTAGCTTATGATTTATTGGTAAATGGATTGGGTTCTAAAACTCAAAATGCAGTTAAAAGTATCAACGAAAGTTACGCAAATGATATTACTGATGAATTTATAAAACCTTTGGTTATAACCGATTCAAACAACAATCCACTTTCAGTAATTAAAGAAGATGATGTTGTAATTTTCTTTAATTTTAGAACAGACAGAGGTCGTGAACTTACAGAAGCACTTTCTCAAAAAGATTTTCACGAACAAAACATGCATAAATTGAATCTGTATTATGTTACCATGACTAATTATGACGACACTTATGCAAATGTTCATGTAATTTATGATAAAGATAATATTACCGAAATGCTTGGAGAAGTATTAGAAAAAGCCCATAAAAAACAAATTAGAATTGCTGAAACCGAGAAATATCCTCATGTTACTTTTTTCTTTTCTGGCGGTCGCGAAGAACCATTTGTTGGTGAAAGTAGAATCTTAAAAAACTCTCCTAAAGTAGCTACTTACGATTTACAACCAGAAATGAGCGCATTTGAATTAAAAGATGCTTTAATCCCTGAACTTAAAAAAGGCGATGTTGATTTTGTATGTTTAAATTTCGCAAATGGCGACATGGTAGGTCATACTGGTGTTATGAGTGCTGCAATTAAAGCATGTGAAGCAGTTGATATTTGTGTAAAAGAAGTGGTTGAAACTGCTTTAGAAAATAATTACACCACGATTATTATTGCAGATCATGGAAATTGCGAAACTATGATAAACCCAGATGGAACTCCAAATACAGCGCATACCACTAACCCAGTTCCAATTATTTTAGTAGACAAAGAACTAAAAAATATAAATAATGGGGTTTTAGGCGATATAGCTCCAACAATTTTGGATCTAATGAATATTCAAAAACCACAAGCAATGACTTGTAAATCTCTTTTATAATTATGAAGAAAATATTATTATTAATTGCCATTACGATCACTTCATGCGCTCCAAAAGCAAAATTTACAATGCATGATGAGCAAAAAATATTAGTTGGAAAAGGAACACAGAAAGACTTACAACAAGAACCTTTTAACGAATGGTTTACTCAAAATTATAATAACTATACTTTAACTGAAGAAATAAAAAGTGAAATTCAAAAAAACATAAAAGACTACACAATTATCATTTTTATGGGAACATGGTGTGAAGATAGTCAAAATCAAGTGCCAAAATTCTATAAAATATTAGAAGAGGTTAACTTCCCTTCAAAAAAAACAACCTTAATTACAATGTCAAGAGACAAAACTACTCCTGAACAATTTGAAAAAGGATTAAATATTACTAATGTTCCAACTTTTATTTTTTATAAAAACGGAAAAGAAGCAAATAGAATTGTTGAATCTCCTGTTGTATCTTTAGAACAAGACATGCTAGATATTATTACTAGCAAAAGCTATAAACATATTTATTTTGAATAAAACAGAACAAAAAAATAAATCATAAAATCCTGAAATTTTCAGGATTTTTTTTTGAACATAACTTAAATAAAAGTTAAACACTTATTTATTAATAGTAATACTATTATATTTGCAATATAAATATTTAAAAATGCAAAATTTACTATCTAATTTAAAAATAACCATCAACGACAAGCTTTATGTAAAAGATCCTGAAACATCAGAACTTGGTCGTAAAATATTAAAAAACAGTATCGTTTTAATTGACGAAATTGGTTTTGAGGCATTTACATTTAAAAAGTTAGGAGAAAAAATAAACTCTAATGAAAGTTCAATTTATAGGTATTTTGAGAATAAACATAAATTATTAATTTATCTTTCTTCTTGGTATTGGTCTTGGATTGAGTATAATTTAGTATTTGCAACACATAACATCTTAAATCCATTAGACAAACTATCTATATGTATTAAAATAATAACACAAAACATAATTGACGACAAAAACACTCCTCATATAGATGAATCAATTTTAAATAGAATTATAATCTCTGATTTCTCAAAAACACTACTTACAAAAGATGTAGATACAGAAAACAAAGAAGGCTTTTTTTTAGTCTACAAAAGAGTTATTAATAGATTAATGGATATGATCACTGAGGTAAATCCTGAATATCCATATGCAAAAAGCTTGGCTTCTTCAGTAGTTCAGGGTTCATTACATCAGCATTATTTAAAAGATCATTTTAAAACCATTACAAATTTATCAGAAAAAGATTGCCTTTCTGATTTTTATATTCACATGATTAAAAAAACATTAGCATGAGTCCAATAGAAAGATTTAAAAATTTAATACTAGTTGATAAAAAAGATGTTTATCAACTACTTATATATGCAGTATTAGCAGGACTAATTAGTTTATCTATTCCACTAGGAATTCAATCTATAATCAATTTTATACAGGCTGGTCAAGTAAGTACTTCTTGGATAGTTTTGGTTTTCATAGTTGTTATTGGTGTAGCATTTGTTGGAATTTTAAAAATAATGCAATTTCGAATAACCGAAAATTTACAACAAAAAATATTCGTTCGATCATCATTTGAGTTTGCTTATAGATTTCCAAAAATTAAATTTGACCAAATCTATAATTATTCTCCACCAGAATTAGCAAATCGATTTTTCGACACCATAACAGTTCAAAAAGGGTTTTCAAAATTAATATTAGAAGTTTCTACTTCAGCTTTACAAATTATTTTCGGGATTCTTTTATTATCGCTTTATCACTCGTTTTTTATATTTTTTGGAATAATATTACTTGTTTTACTATATATTATATTTAAAATAAATTTTAATACAGGTTTATCAACAAGCCTAAAAGAGTCAAAATACAAATACAAAGTAGCACATTGGCTGCAAGAGATTGCAAGAAATCATTTAAGTTTTAAAAATGGAAAACTTTTCGAATTTTCATTAAATAAAAATGATACATTAGTAAATGAATATTTGTCACACAGAGAAAGCCACTTTAGAGTTTTAAGAAAACAGTTCATCCAACTAACAGGATTTAAAGTACTTATAACTGCCGGATTACTAATTATTGGAGGAATCTTAGTTTTAAACCAACAAATGAATATTGGGCAATTTGTAGCTGCTGAAATTATCATTATTACCATAATATCTGCAGTTGAAAAGCTTTTTTATGGTTTAGAATTATTTTATGATGTAACAACCTCGCTAGAAAAACTAGGTACAGTTGTAGATTTAGAATTAGATGAGAACTCAAAACACTTAAACACAAGTTACTATTTAGAAGACGAAGATATTTGCTTAGAAGCAAAAGAAATATCTTTCCAGTTTCCAGATAGTGATACTCCTGTAATTAAAGAAATTAATTTAACTATAAATCAAGGAGATAGAATTCTAATTCAAGGAGAAAACGGCAGTGGGAAAACAACTTTATTACGTTTACTTGCAAGATTAATTGAACCATCAACTGGAAGCATTTTCTTAAATGATACTAATATTAAAAAATATTGCATTGAAGATTTCAGAAATAATATTGGAGTAATTACAATTGATGACAGCCCTTTTGAAGGAACAATTTATGAAAACATTACATGTAACAATCCAAACATTTCTAAAAAAGAAGTTTCAGAGTTGTTAGAAAAATTAAAGTTAACCAATTTAATAAAATCATTGCCCGCTGGATTAGATACTTTAATGGTTTCTGAAGGAAAAAGAATAAACTCAGCATCAATTCAAAAAATATTATTAGCAAGATGTTTAATAACAAAACCTAAATTATTGTTTCTTGAAGAACCTGTTGAAAAATTAGATAAATATAGTGCTGGAGAAATCATTGACTTTTTAACTGCACCTGAAAATCCATGGACCTTAGTAGTGATAGCTAAAGGGAAATATTGGAAAGAAAAATGCACAAAGATTGCAACATTAGAAAAAAACACAATCAAATCAATTAAATAGCTATGTTAAACATTACAAATAACAGAATAGACAAATGGGTTGATTTAGAAAAATATAAATCATCCAAAGTTTTTGAAGACAATAAAGGCTATCAAAATATAAAGCGAACAATTTGGGTTTTTAGCATATTATTATTTGTATTACTTTTTCTTCCTTGGACGCAAAATGTATCAGGAACTGGTTCTGTAACCACTTTAAAACCTAATCAACGCCCTCAAACCATTCACACTACAATAGCAGGTAGAATTGAAAAATGGCATGTAAATGAAGGAGATTATGTAAAAAAAGGAGATACTATTTTATTTATATCTGAAATTAAGGAAGATTATTTAGATCCAAATTTGATTGAGAACACAGGTAACCAAGTAAAAGCAAAAGAAAGTGCAGTAACTTCATATGAAGGAAAAGTTAAAGCATTAGAAATGCAAATGAGTGCAATTGAAAATGAAAAAAACTTAAAATACAAACAAGCACAAAACAAATTAAAACAATCTTATTTAAAAGTAAAAAGCGATAGTATTGATTTTGAAGCAACAAAAACACAATTAAAAATTGCTAAAACACAATTTAATCGTTCGGTAAACTTAAATAAAGAAGGTTTAAAACCTTTAACAGACGTTGAGGAAAAAAGAATGAAACTTCAAGAAACAGAAGCCAAAATTGTTACCCAAGAAAACAAATATATTTCAAGTCAAAACGAGGTACTTAATGCAACAATGGAATTAAATCGAATTATTGCAGAATATGCCGAAAAAAATGCCAAAGCAAGCAGCGACAAACAAACCGCTTTAAGTTCACAATTTGACACAGAAGCTCAAGTAAACAAATTGAAAAATCAATATACAAATTACCAAATTAGAAACGGAATGTATTATATACTTGCCCCTCAAAATGGTTATGTAAATAGAGCTTTACAATCAGGAATTGGGGAAACCTTAAAAGAAGGAACTCCAATTGTTAGCATTATGCCTTCAGAATTTGATATTGCTGTTGAAACATATGTTAGCCCTGTCGATTTTCCATTGATTCACAAAGGAGAAAAAGTTCGCGTTTGGTTTGACGGTTGGCCATCAATTGTTTTTAGTGGTTGGCCAGGAGCATCTTATGGTACATTTGGAGGAATTATTGTTGCTAAAGAGAATTTTATTAGTCAAAACGGAAAATATAGAATTTTAATTGCGCCCGATAATAGTGAAAAAAAATGGCCTAAAGAGTTAAGCATTGGAGCAGGAACACAAACCATAGCATTATTAGATAGTGTTCCTATTTGGTTTGAAATTTGGAGAACTCTTAACGGTTTTCCTCCTAATTTTTACAATCCGGCAAGTGGAGAACAAAACAAAAAGTAAAAGCATGAAAAAAACGTTTATTGCTATATTATTTTTAATCGGTAATTTTATTTACTCTCAAACTAATTCTGATGTTTTATCATTTGAAGAATTTTTGGGCTATGTAAAAACAGCGCACCCACTTACAAAACAAGCTAATTTAAAAATAAGTGAAGCACAAGCGAAACTTATGAAAGCAAGAGGCAGTTTTGACCCAAAGTTGGAAGCTGTTTATACCGAAAAAGAATACACAGACAAAAACTATTATTCTATTTTTAATGGAAGTTTTAAAATTCCAACTTGGTACGGAATTGAGATTAAAGCCGCTTTTGACAATTCGGAAGGAATATATTTAAACCCTGAAAATTACTTACCTAACAGCGGCTTAACATCGTTAGGAATTAGTGTTCCAATAGGACAAGGCTTATGGATAAATGAGCGAATGGCCGAATTGCGCAAAGCAAAAATATACCAACGCGTAAATGAAGCCGAACGCAAAATAATGTTAACAGAGGTAATTTATGAAGCATCACAAAGTTATATTAATTGGAAAAGAGCTTTTGATGAAGTTAAATTATATGATGATTATTTAAAAAATGCAACTACTCGTTATAATGGTATTCTTACACTTATTAAAGAAGGAGATAAACCTGCAATTGACAGTGTTGAAGCAGGAATTACAGTTAAAACTAGAAAACTAAATTTAGAAAATTCAAAACTTAAGTTAATAAAAGCTAAACTAGCCTTATCTAATTATTTATGGACAGAAGACGGAACTCCCTTTGAAATTGAAGATTTCATTCGACCAGAAGAGGTGTTAATTGAAAATTTCCTCTATTCACTAAAAATTGATGCTTTTCAAGATTTTTCTATTCAAAATCATCCTAAAATTGAAGCTTTAAATAGTAAAATTGAAATTCTTAATGTAGAAACAAAATTAGCAAGCAATAGTTTGCTCCCAAAATTAGATCTAAACTATAATTATCTTTCAGAGCCAAGTGCTTTTGACGACTATCGATTAAATAATTATAAATTTGGTGTTAATTTTTCATTCCCTTTATTTCTTCGAAAAGAACGAGCAAATTTCAAATTAGCTAAAATTAAAGTTTCTGAAGCACAATTTGGTGTAAACTTTGAACAACAATCTTTAATTAATAAGATAGAAGGACAAAAAAACGAAATTAACTCTTATAAAAAACAAATACAATTAATATCAGACTTAGTGATTAGCTATAACCAAATGCTTAACGCAGAAGAAAGATTGTTTCAAATGGGAGAAAGTTCTTTGTTTTTAATTAATTCTAGAGAAAACACATTGGTAACTGCTCAACTGTCAAACATTCAATTAACAAATAGTTATTTACAGTCTGCTTTAGATTTATATAAAACAATGGCTAACCCTGAATAAAAAAATCCCGCTGAAAGCGGGATTTTTTTTTTATTTTAGAAAAGAATGTTAGTTAATAACCTCCTCTATTGTTATCTCTGTTGTTAGAGTAACCACCTCTACTACCACCATTGTTTCCACCACGGTTATTGTTAAAGCTTCTTCTTTCTCCTTCTGGTTTTGGCTCAGATTTGTTTACCACAATCGTTCTACCTTCAACAGTTCCACCGTTTAACTCATCAATTGCTTTTTGAGCTTCAGCGTCATTTGGCATTTCAACAAAACCAAACCCTTTACTTCTTCCAGTAAATTTATCAATTATTATTTTAACTGAATCTACAGTTCCATAATCTTCAAAAAAACCTCTTAAATCTGCTTCCTCAATACTGTACGGAAGACTTCCTACGAAAATATTCATTTATATAAAATTTATTGCGTCAAAGGTAGGTTATTAATGGTTACCAAAAATTTTTATTTTATTTATTTTAACACAATAAGTTACAAACTATTTATTAGTGTATAATACTCTCTGTCAATTCTTTCTTGATGTGCTGGATGTGCAATATTAACTAATTGTGTAGCACGTTGCTTTAATGTTTTTCCATACAAATCTGCTATCCCATTTTCAGTTATTACATAATGTATATGAGAACGAGTGGTAACTACACCTGCTCCTTGCTTTAAAAAAGGCACAATTCTACTTTCACCCTTTTTGGTAATTGAAGGTAAAGCAATAATAGCTTTACCGCCTTCACTTAAAGAAGCTCCTCTAATAAAATCCATTTGTCCTCCCACTCCTGAATACATTTTAGCACCAATAGAATCTGCACAAACTTGACCTGTTAAATCTACTTCAATAGCAGAATTAATAGCAACCATTTTGTTGTTTTTTCTAATTTTTGCCGTATCATTTACAAAAGAAGATTCTTTCATTTCAATAAAAGGATTGTCGTCTATAAAGTCGTATAGTCTTTTAGAACCCATTAAAAAAGTAGCCAATGCTCTACCTCTACTTACACTTTTATAATTACAATTAATTACGTCTTTTTCAATTAAATCTATCACTCCATCAGAAAACATTTCAGTATGCAGTCCTAAATTTTTATGGTTTATTAATTTACTTAAAGCAGCGTTCGGAATTGAACCAATACCCATTTGTAAAGTGCTTTCATCTTCAATTAACGAAGCAATATACGTACCTATTTTATCTTCCTCAGCTGTAAAAGAAACTACATCATGAGCAAATATTGGAACATTAACTTCAACCAAATAATCAATTTCTGATACATGAAGAATTCCATCTCCAAAAGTTCGTGGCATATTTGGATTAACTTGAGCAATAACAATTTTTGCGTTTTCAATTGCGGCAACTGAAGCTTCTACAGAAACCCCTAAGGAACAATATCCATGAATATCTGGCGGAGACACTTGAATAAAAACAACATCTAATTTTAAAACATTTTTTCTAAAAAGAAGCGGTAACTCGCTTAAAAAAACTGGGGTATATGAACCGTTACCAGCCTTTAAAGTATGTCGAACATTTGCTCCTATAAAAAAAGAATTTACATGAAAACTTTCTGCTAAAGCAGGATTTGCATAGGGAGCATCTCCTTCTGTATGCAAATGGCAAATTTCTACATTTTTTAATTCTGAAGCTCTCTCTGCAAGAGCCTTAGTTAATATTGTTGGAGTTGCTGCTGCAGCTTGAATATATACCCTATCTCCTGATTTCACCGCTTTTACAGCTTCTTCAGCTGTTACATACTTACTCATACCTAATGATTTTATATTTAACAAATTTACAATTCAATTAAATTCTATAACATGATAATTCTCATTTTAAAATTGATTTCTAAAATTGAAATTAAAATTGTTTAGAAAATTGTACTTTTGTGCTCATATTTTTTTGACATGATTATTATAAAAACAAGAGAAGAAATAGAATTAATGCGCGAAAGCGCTTTAATCGTTTCTAAAACACTAGGGTTAATAGCAAAAGAAATAAAGCCAGGCGTAACTACTTTATACCTTGATAAGCTTGCAGAAGAATTCATTAGAGATCATGGAGCAGAACCTGCTTTTTTAGGCATGTATGGTTTTCCTAATTCATTATGCATGAGTCCAAATACTCAAGTTGTACACGGAATTCCTAACAACACACCGCTTGTTGATGGCGATATCATATCGGTTGATTGTGGGGCATTGAAAAATGGATTTTATGGTGATCATGCCTATACTTTTGAAGTTGGTGAAGTTGCCGAAGAAACAAAAAAATTATTACAAGTTACCAAAGAGTCTTTATACATTGGTATTAAAGAAACTAAAGTTGGCAATCGTGTAGAAGATATTGGATATGCCATTCAACAATATTGTGAAAGCCATGGCTACGGTGTTGTTCGTGAGCTTTGTGGGCATGGAATTGGAAGAAAAATGCACGAAGATCCAGAAGTAGCAAACTACGGAAAACGTGGTCGTGGAAAAAAACTAGTCAACGGAATGGTTATCGCAATCGAACCGATGATTAATATGGGAACTAAAAACATTGTACAACATAAAGACGGTTGGACAATTACAACTGCCGACAGAAAACCTTCTGCTCACTTTGAACACGATGTAGCTATAGTTGATGGAAAACCAGAATTACTTTCAACATTCGCTTACATATATGAAGCTTTAGGAATAACTTCCAATGAAGAAGATGGGTTAAGACAAGTCCCTTTTACAATTTAATTGAACACCAATTCCACAAATTAACACTAATAGATGAGTGAATTAATTCATAAAGAAGAAGTATTTAAAATAATTGGACTGTGTATGGAAGTGCACAATCATTTAGGGAAAGGACATAATGAAAAGGTTTATGGAGATGCTTTAGAAATAGAATTCAAATTAAATCATATTCCATATATAAGAGAACAGAAATATACAATTGAATACAAAGGGATTCAATTACCAAGTTATTATTTTTCTGACTTTACAGTTTATGATAGTATCATTATAGAATTAAAAGCAATTCAAGAATTATCTTCTGGCGAAACTAAACAAGTTTTAAATTATTTAGCAGCCTCTAAATGTAAGTTGGGGTTACTTGTAAATTTTGGAGAAGACAGCTTAAAATATAAAAGATTAATATTATAAATTTAATTCGTGCTAATTAGTGAAATTAGTGTTTATATGAAAAAAATATTCAAGTTTATTTTAAATACGATACCAAGACCTATTCTTATTCGATTAAGTATTGTAGTGCGACCAATTATAGCATTTTTATTAAAAGGAAGTAGGTTTACCGATCCAATTGACGGAAAAAGCTTTAAAATGTTTTTACCTTATGGTTATGGTACTCAAAGAAACAATGTACTTTCACCAAGTACACTTTCGCTTGAAAGACATCGTTTGTTATGGTTGTATTTACAAAATGAAACGAATTTCTTTACCTCTGAAAATAAATTAGAAGTGCTTCATTTTGCACCTGAACAAGAGTTTTATAAGCGCTTTAAAAAACAGGCCAATATAAATTACACCACAACCGACTTACTTTCTCCATTAGCCGATGTAAAGGCAGATATATGTAATTTACCTTTTGAAGATAATGCTTATGATATTGTTTTGTGCAATCACGTTTTAGAACATATTCCGGATGATACTAAAGCGATGCAAGAATTATATCGCGTATTGAAACCAGGCGGAATGGGAATATTTCAAATTCCACAAGATTTATCACGAGAAGTTACTTTTTCAGATGATTCTATTACCGATGCTAAAGAAAGAGCTAAAATATTTGGTCAATACGACCATGTTAGAATTTATGGCAAAGATTATTTTGACAAACTAAGAAGTATTGGTTTTAAGGTAAATGAAGTAGATTATACGAATACTATTTCACCTGAATTAGTTGAAAAATACTGTTTAGCTAAAGGCGAAATTATTCCGGTTTGTTTTAAGTAACAGCTTTAATTTTTTAAAATTATTTTAACTTTATTAATTTTCATTCCATCTTCGAGTTCTAAATTGTTGGTCACATGATAATATGGCTTCCATTTTTCTAAAATTAATTCACTCTCATTTGTCCAACCTATTATCTTATAACGATCAGGAATCAGACCTTTTTGAAGGTCAACTTCTGTCGAGCCATTCTTAATTACTGACCAAAAAACTCTCGAGTATCCAAAACCTCCATTGTCAAATTGATATTCATAATATTTATAGGTTTCATCAGGAGAAGCTGAACTTGAAATTAACACAAAACTAGAATCATTCAAAGAATGCATAGAATGAAAAGCTTCATCAAATTCTTCCATTTCAGAGTTCAAATGTATTAAAAACCCTATTATCAAAATTGCAAATATCCCAATAGCAATAAAACAACCAGATTTTCTCATAATTCACTCTTTTAAGTAACTACTCGTTAAGCAATTGATTAAAATTATCTGAAGTAAAACGTTGTAAAGCATTATTTTCATCAGCATACATAATCATAACATGCAAATCAGCATGCTCTTTAATAAATAATTTGCTTTGTTCTAAATCCATTACCATAAAAGCAGTAGCATAACCATCCGCCATTTTACAGGTCGAAGTCAATACTGTTGCACTCAACACATTACTTTTTTGAGGTTTTCCTGTTTTTGGGTTTATAGTATGAACGAATTTCTCTCCAGTAATAGAGTCAATAACTACTTTACGATAATTTCCTGAAGTTGCCATTCCAAGATTTTCCAATTTAACAGTTGCAATTAATTTACGTTCATTTTCAGATTGCAATGGATCATCTATACCTACCACCCAATTCTTAGCGTCAATTGTGTTTTTTCCCAGCGCGAATAACTCTCCTCCAATTTCTACAATTGCGTTTTCAATTCCTTTGGACTTTAAGAAAATTGTCATAACATCTACCGAATAACCTTGTGCTATCGCATTAAAATCAAAATAAGTTGATGCATGTAATTTAGAAATTGTTTTATTTGTATTCAATTTCACTTTATCAAAACCAACATACTCCAACAAACTATCAATTTGAAGCTGATTTAAGTCTTTTCGCTGATGATTTGGACCAAACCCATAAGCATTGACCAAAACGCCAATTGTAGGATCAAATAAGCCGTTAGTTTCTTTATAAATCTGATGAGAAGCATTAAATGTTTCTACAAACATATTGTCTACAATAATAGTAGAATCTCCAGCATTTAACTTAGAAATATTAGAGTCAGGTCGATAAGTAGACAAAGACATATCAAAAGCCAATAATAAAGAATCAACTTGATTTTTAGTAACCAATTCTTCATTAGCAATGTATTTAATGCTATATGTACTTCCTTGTGCTTCTCCTTGAATAACAAAAAATTGATTTTCTTTTTTCTTACAAGAAACTGTAAGTACTAAAAGTACCAGAAGCCTATAAAAGTTCTTTGTAACCATTGTAATTGATGATATAATCTGATGTTGTGTAAATTGGCTTTTCTAAATCTTCGGCATTAGCAATTCCAACTCCAGCAAACAATACTTTTGCTTTTTTTGATTTTGCGTGATTGATAAATGTTTCTACAAACAAAACATTTGGTTCTTCTGGATTAATAGGATAAGGAACTACCTGTACCATTACAAAATGTAAAGTGTTTTGTGTATCAACACAAACAAATTGTGGATGCTTTTTCAATTGACTATTAATTGCAATGAACTCAAAACCTTTTTTTTCAAGGTCTTTCCCTACGTGGTTCATGCCTATTTGATGTAATTCTTGTTCAGTTAACTCTTCCATAGTACAAAAATAGTTAATTTGGAAATGTGTTGATTTAGTTATTGGAATTAAATTAAAAAAACCGATTCATTTCTGAATCGGTTTTTGATATATTAACCTCCGAAGTCATCAAATCTGATGTTTTCAGGATCAAGTCCGAAGTCTTCACCCATTTTTTGAACAGCGTTGTTCATCATTGGTGGACCACAGAAATATAATTCAATGTCTTCTGGATTTTCATGGTTTGATAAATAATTATCAATTACAACATTATGTATAAATCCAACAAATCCATCTCCTTCTCCGTCAATTCCATCTTTAATTTTCCAATTATCTTCTGCTTGAGGCTCAGATAATGCTAAATAGAATTTAAAGTTAGGAAAATCTTTCTCTAAAGCTCTAAAGTGGTCTGTGTAGAACAATTCGCGCTTAGAACGACCACCGTACCAATAGGTAACTTTACGTCCTGTTTTAATAGTACGGAATAAATGATACAAGTGAGAACGCATTGGTGCCATACCAGCTCCACCACCTACATAAAGCATTTCTGCTTCAGATTCGTTAATGAAGAATTCTCCATAAGGACCAGAAACTACAACTGGATCTCCTGCTTTTCTAGAGAAAATATATGAAGAAGCAACACCTGGATTTACTTTTGCCCAACCATTGATGTTTCTATCCCATGGCGGAGTAGCAACACGTACATTCAACATAATTTTTCTTCCTTCAGCTGGGTAAGAAGCCATAGAATATGCTCTTTCAACCAAATCTCCATTTTTCATTACTAATGGCCATAAATTAAATTTATCCCATTCTGCTTTGAATTTTTCAGGTTCACCTGGGTGCTCTACAGGATGTGCGGTAATGTCAATATCTGTAAAATTGATTTCACATTTAGGAATTTCAATTTGAATATATCCACCTGCTTCGTAATGCATATCTTCTGGCAACTCAACGATAAACTCTTTAATAAAAGACGCTACGTTATAGTTAGAATAAACTTTTGCTTCAAATTTCTTAATTCCAAACACTTCTTCTGGAACTTCAATTACCATATCAGACTTAACCTTCACTTGGCATCCTAAACGCCAACCTTCAGCTAATTCTTTTCTACTAAAATGAGGTGTTTCTGTTGGTAATGCTTCTCCACCACCTTCTAAAACTTTACATTTACATTGAACACAAGTTCCACCTCCACCACATGCAGAAGGTAAAAATATTTTACTAGAACCTAATGTAGAAAGCAATGTGTTACCAGAACCTACTTCAATTTCATTTTCTCCGTTTATTTTAATTTTAACAGGACCAGACGGTACTAACTTAGCTTTTGCAAATAAAATAATTGCGACAAGAGCTAATAATAAAATTAAAAACGCTATTACTGTTGTACTGATTAAACCACCAGTAGTTACTTCTAAAGCTATCATAATTATTGTTGTACTGTTATGGTTAATGAATCGTTTGCTGTTTCAACAACTGTAGAATCTGCAACTTCTTCTACAACTTCTGTTGTAGCTGGAGTAACATTTTCAACTAGTTCTTTTTTAGGTTCAGCACTATCGCCTCCTGAAAGCATCCCCCCAAAAGACATAAAACCAATTGCCATTAAACCTGTTAATATAAATGTCATACCTAAACCTCTGAAAGCAGGAGGAACATTTGAATATCTGATTTTTTCTCTAATTGCAGCAATTGCAACAATTGCTAAAAACCATCCTATACCTGAACCTACACCGTAAACAGTTGCTTCTGTAATGTTGTTAAATTCTTTTTGTTGCATAAATAATGAACCTCCAAGGATTGCGCAGTTTACAGCAATTAAAGGTAAAAAAATACCTAATGATGTATATAATGCTGGAGCAAATTTCTCTACAATCATTTCAACTAATTGTACCATTGTTGCAATAGTAGCAATAAAAAGAATAAATGTTAAGAAACTTAAATCATAGTCTGCATACTCAGGTCCCATCCATACTAATGCACCTGGTCTTAATAAATATTGATCTAATAAGAAGTTTAAAGGAACTGTTACTAACATTACGAAAATAACTGCTGCTCCAAGACCTACTGCTGTAGATACTTTTTTAGAAACTGCTAAGTAAGAACACATTCCTAAGAATGTTGCAAATACCATATTATCAATAAATATTGATTTTAAAAATAATTGTAATAATTCCATTTCTTAGTTTGTTTCTATTAGACTTTTATTTCTTGAACGTTGGAATCCAATAATTAATCCTAATGTAATAAGCGCCATTGGAGCTAATAACATAAAACCATTATTTTCATATCCTATAGCGTATAGTCCTGTTTTCTCAACTGGATCACCAAATACTGGGAAACCTAATAATTTTCCAGAACCTAATAACTCACGAAAGAAACCAACTATTACTAAAATTAATCCGTATCCTGCAGCATTACCAATACCGTCTAAGAAAGATTTCCAAGGTCCGTTTCCTAAAGCAAAGGCTTCAAAACGTCCCATGATAATACAATTTGTAATAATTAACCCGATGAATACTGAAAGTTTCTTAGCCAAATCTGGCACATAAGCTTTCAAAGTTAAATCTACAAGAATTACTAAAGCAGCAACTACAACTAGTTGAGCAATAATACGAATTGCAGAAGGAATAATATTTCTCATTAACGAAATAACTACGTTACCAGCAGCTAAAACAAACATTACAGACAATGCCATAATGATAGAAGCTTTTAACTCAGCAGTAATTGCTAATGCAGAACAAATACCTAATACTTGAACAGTAATAGGGTTACTATCCATAAGCGGATCTTTAATTAAACCTATATTCTTTTTTGAGAACAATGGCTCTTTTTCTGTGTTTTTATTTTCTGCCATAGCTTATTTTTTTAAAGTTTCGAAATAAGGCAAGTATAACTTAATCCCAGAATTTAACATTGCTCCAACTCCAGTACCTGTAATTGTTGCTCCTGATATAGCATCTACTTGATTATCTGTTTTATCTTCATTATTTGGATCACCGTTTGATTTAGAAATTTCAACCGATTTATAATTTCCTTCAGCATCAAAAAGCATCTCACCTTTAAAATCATCTTTAAAGAACGATTCGGTAATGTTAGCTCCTAAACCTGGCGTTTCACCTTTATGGTCAAAAAACACTCCATTGATACTTTTTAAATCATCATTTATAGCGATATATCCCCAAATTGCATCCCAAAGTCCGTTACCTCTTACTGGAACGATGTAAAGTTTTTTCCCATCTTTTTCACCAACAAATAAAGGTAATTTTTGAACCAAACCTTGTTTAGCATTATCTAATTCTTTCTTTATATTAATTAAATACGCTTCTTTATCTTCAGTAACTTTTTCACCTTCGATAACGTATTGTGTTTTAATATATTGATTGAATGTCTCAGTAGCATTTGATCTGTCAGAATCGACACCCATTGCACTTAAAATATCCATTTGCGTTTTAACTTTATCGTTGTTATCACGCATTTCTTTTGTAGCATTTGCAAAAAATGCCAATAAAGAACCTACTACTAATACTAATATTATTGAAAAAATAATAGTATATGAATTTGAATCTGTACGTTTAGTTGACATAATTAAGCAGTTTTTGTGTTTAAACGTTTCATTCTTCTTTTCACATTTCCTTGAACCACATAATGGTCAATTGTTGGAGCGAAAACGTTCATTAATAAAATCGCCATCATAACACCTTCTGGATAAGCAGGGTTGAAAACACGAATTAGAATACTAATGAATCCTATTAAGAATCCATAAATGATTTTTCCTTTGTTTGTTTGTGCTGCAGAAACAGGATCTGTTGCCATAAATACTATACCGAAAGCTAAACCACCAACCATTAAATGTTGCCAGAATGGGAATGCCATTAATCCGAAGAATTTACTTGACTCAGTGATAACACCAGCATCAACAATTCCGTTAAAAATTAATCCCATTACAATAGCACCAACAACTGAAGATATCATAATTCTAGCACTTCCAATTCCTGTAAAGATTAACCAAGCTGCTCCTAACAAAATTAAGAACGTTGATGTTTCTCCAACAGAACCAGGTATCATACCAAAAAACATATCTGAAGCCGAAAAGCTAGGTGTATGATTAGCAGCTAAAGTACCTAAAATTGTTTCTCCTGAAATAGCATCTACTCCATTTGCTTTAGTTACTCCGTCAACAGCTCCGTGAACCCAAACTTTATCTCCAGACATCCAAGCTGCCCAGTTAAAGAATAAGAATGCACGAATTGTTAAAGCAGGATTTAGAACATTCATTCCAGTTCCACCAAATAATTCTTTTCCAATTACAACCCCAAATGCTACTGCAACAGCAAGCATCCATAAAGGCAAATCAACTGGAACAATAAGTGGCACAAGCATTCCTGTTACAAGGTAACCTTCTTCTACTTCATGTTTATTAACTGTCGCAAAAATAAACTCAATACCTAAACCAACACCGTATGAAACGATTAATAAAGGAAGGATTTTTTGAGCTCCAATTAATAAGTTATCTAGTGTCCAGAATTCGCTAGATAAAAAAGCGATTCCTTCTGGAAAACCATTTATTTGTGAATAATGCTGAAAACCAGCATTTAACATACCGAAAATTAAAACTGGCACCATTGCCATAATTACCGTGTTCATAACACGTTTTAGATCGGTTGCATCTTTAATATGAGTACCATTGTGAGTAGTCATATTAGGCAAATAAAGAAAAGTATGCAAAGCATTAAAACCTTGCTCGAACTTTGTACCTCTGTACTTTTCTTTTAAGTTATGTAAATTTTGTTTCAATCCCATTATAGTGATTTTTTAAATTTCTTGAAGATTAACCTACTTCTTTTATCATTATATCTAATCCGTGTCTAACAATTGCTTGGTGCTCTTGTTTAGAAACGCAAATATATTCTGTAAGTGCAAAATCTTCTGGTGCAACTTCATAAATACCCAAAGCTTCCATTTGATCAATATCTTTTACTAAAATTGCTTTTAATAATTGAATAGGATAAATATCTAGTGGGAATACTTTTTCATAATCGCCAGTAAGAACAAAAGCTCTATGCTCACCATTAGTATTTGTATTTAAATCGTATTTTTTATTTGGAGTTAAAAACGAAAACATATTCGCTCTATAAACACTAAATTTATTAGGTCTAGGAATATTCCAACCAAAGAAATCATAATCATCTCCTTCAGGAATTGAAGTAACAGTATTTGAATAAAAACCTAAGAAACCATCTTTTGATTTTTTATCTCCAGTTAAAACATCACCACTAATAATTCTATAATTACCGTCTTTTAAATTACCTGCAACAACATCAGCCATTTGAGCACCAATTGTAACGTTTACATAAGAAGGTTTATTAAAACCAGTTCCTGCTAAAGCAACTGTTCTTTGTAAGTTTAATTTCCCTGTTAAGAACAACTCTCCAATAATTGCAACATCTTCCATTTGGATAGTCCAAACTTTTTCCCCTTTGTTAATTGGGTCGATTTTTGCGATTTGAGTTGAAACTAATCCAACAGGATGAACTCCTTGCCCTTTATGAACAGAAACTCCATCTACACTTGGCATAAAATCTGCCGAAGGAGACACCGTTACATGAACTTCACCAGGTGTCAACTTAGTTAACGCTGTAAAACCAGCAGCCAAAGCATCTTGTTTTCCATTCATGGTAAAATTTAAATCAGCAGCTAATGGTGCTGAGTTAATACCAGAAACAAAAATAGCTTTCGGTGTGTCAGCGGAGTTTGCAACTACATCATAAGGACGTTGTTTAACAAATGGCCAACATCCAGAAGCCAACAAATGTGCCTTTACTTCTTCTGATGATAAATCTTTAGGATTTTTCTTGCTATGCTCTAAATGGCTATCTTGAGAATCAGCAGCGATAAGAATTTCTAAAACAACTCTTTTCTCACCTCTTTTGATTTCTTGAATAGTTCCACTTACAGGAGAAACAAACTTTACTGACTCATCATTTTTTGAGTAGAAAATTACTTCTCCAGCTTTTACAATCGCACCCTCTTTAACTATTATCTTAGGAGTAACTCCATGAAAATCAGAAGGTTTAATAGCATAGACTTTCGATCGGCTAACATCAGATTTTGATTTCTCTGATTCACCTTGCAACTTAAGGTCTAAACCTTTTTTTATTCGAATGTCTTTTGACATGTGTATTGAAGATATGGTTAGTACTATTTTATAAAACGTGCAAATTTAAATAATTAGGTAACACGATACCAAAAATATAGCCACTCATTTTTATTATTTATAATAATTCTAAATTGAATTAAAAAACGAATAACAGCATAAAAATTGTAATAGCTTTTAGAGAATTCTTATTTTTACAATCATTAACAACAATTACATGCGTAAAATCCTAATTACTTTATTATCAATAGTTTTAAATTTAGTTTGCTATTCACAAGTTGAAACTGAAATTCAACCACCGTTTAACATCAAAACTGTTTCTTTTACCCAAAACAGTAATAATATTACTCCTTTTGTAAAACTGGGAGATAGCTTTAGTTTAGAATTTGATGATTTGTTTGGTAACGAAGCCGATTATTATTATACCATAACACTTTATAATTATGATTGGACTGAAAGTACATTGGTAAAATCAGAATATCTAAACGGAATGGACAATCAAAGAATTATGACTTATGAAAATTCATTTAACACATTACAGCAATACTCTCATTACACACAAGTTTTTCCTAACAAATTCAATAAAATTACAAAAAGCGGAAATTATATTATCAAAATATTTAACAATGATCAAGAGATTGTTTTTTCAAGAAAAATAATTATCTATGAAGACATTATTGGAGCAAGTTTATTGGTAAAAAGAGCAAGAGACTTCGAATCATTAAACGAAAAACAGAATTTAGAACTGACTATTAATTACGGAGAAAGAGCACTTCAAAACCCACTTAAAAATATAAAAGTTTCATTTTTTCAAAATGGAAATTGGAACACCGCCATCCACAATGTAAAACCTCAATATACCTTAGGTAGCGAATTAATTTATAGGTATAATGAAGAAACTCAATTTTGGGCAGGAAATGAATTCTACACACTAGACAATTCAAACATTAGAAACAACAACAACTCCGTTTCAAAAGTAACAGCAGGAGATATTTACAACTCTCATTTATATATTAACAACGCAAGACAAAATAAACCTTACACCTATTTCCCTGATTTTAACGGAAATTTTTATAGTAAAAACATCAATTCAGAAAACCCTAAAACAGAAGCAGATTATGCATGGGTTTATTTCACATTAGAAGCCCCAAGCTATTTCTTAGAAAAGGACATTTACATAAATGGCATGTTTAACAACTATAGCCTAGGTGATGAATTTAAGTTAAAATACAACCCAAAAAATGGCTTGTTTGAAAAAGCAATACTTTTAAAACAAGGATACATAAACTACCAATATGTAATTGCTGATACACAAAAAAATATTGACTTTGAAAATGCAATTGACGGAAATTTTTACTTAACTGAAAACAACTATGTGGCTATCATTTATTACAAAGGAAATAATGACAGAACCGATCATGTTATAGGAATTACTAGAACTAACAGTGAAACCATTAGGAATTAAAAATGACCAAAAGAAAAGACCAGTCTTACAGAAGCGACAAATGCTTAAACTGCAACACACCGTTAGATGTAAGTGAGAAATATTGTCATTATTGCGGCCAATTAAATTCTACTAAAAAAATTACCGTTTCAGATTTCTTTGAAGAATTTTTTTCTAATTTTTATGCTTACGATTCAAAACTAAGAAACACATTCTACTTTTTATTTTCAAAACCAGGCTTTGTAGCTAAGCAAATTGTAGATGGAAAAAGACAAACATTTGCAAATCCATTTAGATTGTTTTTAAGCATTACAATACTGTTTTTTATTATTGATAATATTCACGAAAACTCATCTGCCAAGGCAAACAGGAATTCATCAAGTACAGAAACCAAAGCTGATGATTTTGTTTTAAGCAAAAAGTTTCATACTGATTCTATCTATACATCTAAAGAAATATTAAAAGACAGCACTTCTATTATTGATGTATATTATTACCAAATAACTTCTTTTAGAAACTACTCTTTAAAAAATTCAAATCACACTTCAAAAGAAGCATTTAAAAACCTTCAACACAAAGACAATAGACTCAATCGATTTTTATACAATAAAGCCCAAAGTTTAAAATCAAATAATTTAAAAAGAGAAATTGGAGATTATTTTATTTCTAAATTACCTTTTCTTATTTTTATCTCTTTACCATTTATTACTTTAATTTTCTGGTTAGTTTTTTATACCAAAAAATACAATTTTGCAGATCATTTAGTATTTACTTACACTTTTTACACCTTTTTATTTATTATTCTTTTCATCAATACATTATTGAGTTTTATTTCAAATAACTTATATGAAATCATACTAATTGGCTCATTTTTAATCTTATTCCCAATATATCTGTACAAATCTTTAAGATATTTTTATGAAAATCAACGTTGGAAAACAATATTTAAATTTGTACTTTTGAATTTATTATTTTATCCAATTATTATAATAACCATATCATTAATCTTATTTACATCAATACTATTTTTCTAAATGGTAACACAAATAACAAAAGGTATAAAAATTTCTGTATTAACTAGTTTTGAAGGAACATACTTCAAAAACTACAAAATTCATTTTGCTTTTAGTTACCAAATAACAATAGACAACCAAAGCAAAGATTCAGTTCAACTAAACTCAAGACATTGGGAAATTTACGACGCTTTAAATAATAAAGAAATTGTAGATGGCGAAGGTGTAGTTGGCAAAAAACCCGTTATTAAACCAGGTGAGTCTCATACTTACTCTTCAGGTTGCTTATTATCATCTCCCATTGGAGCGATGAATGGGTTTTATAATATGATTAACTTTACTTCAACAAAAAGCTTTAAAGTAATAATACCTACTTTTAAATTTAGCGCTCCATTCGCTCTAAATTAATATTTTAGATTCAAAACTCTGCTACTAAAGTTACCTGAGATTCGATTATTTTTTATTAAATTTGCATTGCAAAAAATTTAATAATTCTTAAAAATAATATTATGTCAAAAGGATTTTTTAATGTTCCTAAAGCAGTTAATGAGCCTGTAAAATCTTACGCTCCTGGCACACCAGAAAGAGACCGCGTATTAACCGCTTATGATGAAATGTGGAACACAACAATTGACGTCCCATTATATATTGGTTCTGAAGAAATAAGAACTGGAAACACAAGAACAATGTCAGCTCCCCATGACCACCAACATATTGTAGGTACTTATCATTTAGCTGAAAAATCGCATGTTGAAAAAGCAATAAGCAATGCACTTGAATCTAGAACTAAATGGGCAGCAATGTCTTGGGAAAGTAGAGCTGCAATTTTCTTAAAAGCTGCCGAATTAATTGCAGGACCATATCGTGCAAAAATTAATGCGGCAACAATGATTGCGCAATCAAAAACGATTCACCAAGCTGAAATTGACGCTTCTTGTGAGTTAATTGACTTCTTACGTTTTAACGTAGAATATATGACTCAAATTTATAAAGAACAACCTGGTTCTGACTCTACAACATGGAACAGAGTTGAGCACAGACCTTTAGAAGGTTTTGTTTACGCTATTACTCCATTTAACTTTACAGCAATTGCTGCAAACTTACCAGCTAGTGCGGCTATGATGGGTAATGTTGTTGTTTGGAAACCAAGTGACAGTCAAATATTCTCTGCGAAAGTTATTATTGATATTTTTAAAGAAGCTGGAGTACCAGACGGTGTTATTAACGTAATTTACGGTGACCCTGTTATGGTGACTGAAACTGTTTTAGCTAGTCCAGATTTCGCCGGATTACATTTCACAGGATCAACTCATGTATTTAAAGATTTATGGGCAAAAATTGGAGCAAATATTCATAATTACAAAACATACCCAAGAATTGTAGGTGAAACAGGAGGAAAAGACTTTATTATTGCACATCCTTCTGCAAATGTAAAACAAGTTGTAACCGGAATTACAAGAGGTGCTTTTGAGTTTCAAGGACAAAAATGTAGTGCTGCGTCTAGGGTTTACATTCCACAAAGCATGTGGCCAGCAGCAAAAGAGCAATTAATTGCTGATGTAAAATCGATGAAAATGGGCTCTCCTGCAGATATGAAAAATTTCATTACAGCTGTAATTCATGAAGGTTCATTTGATAAACTAGCTAGTTATATTGACCAAGCTAAAAAAGATAGTGATGCTGAAATTATTGTAGGAGGAAACTATGATAAATCTAAAGGTTATTTCATTGAACCTACAGTTATTGTTACTACAAACCCAAAATACAAAACAATTGAAACTGAATTATTCGGACCAGTTGTTACTTTATACATTTATGAAGATGCTAAATGGACAGAAACTCTAAAATTAGTAGACGAAACTTCTGAATACGCCTTAACTGGAGCTGTATTTAGCGGATGTAGATATGCAATTGAAGAAGCAACTGTTGCTTTACAAAACTGCGCAGGTAATTTCTATATTAATGACAAACCAACTGGAGCTGTTGTAGGATGTCAACCATTTGGTGGTGCACGTTCATCAGGAACAAATGATAAAGCAGGTTCTATTTTAAATCTTTTAAGATGGGTTTCTCCAAGAACCATCAAAGAAACTTTTGTAACACCAGAACATTATGGTTATCCATTTTTAGGATAATTCTTTAAAAAAAAGCTTGTCAGAAATGGCAAGCTTTTTTAATTTATCGACAATTAACAACATTTTAACGATTTTTTTTTAAAAGCATAAAAAAATCATTCTTTTTTTATAAATTGTTCAAAAAATTTAATATGCATGCATATTAAATTTATGAAAATTAAAGGATTTATGAAAAAAATTACAACACTATTAACCATTTTAGTTGTAAGTTTTGCATTCTCTCAAAAAAACTCTACCCCAGAGAACATGTTTGAGTTATTAAAAAACTATACAGATACTAAAATATTGTACAATCAAGTTGCACCAATTTCTGAAGCAACTAACATAAAAAAAGAAGGTATTGAGCATTTATACTACATGCAAGTGTATTATGAAATGCAAAGAGCTGATTATTTAAAGCGTCTCCCTGAATTAGAAGTTTTAGAAAAAGAATCTCAACTCGGTATTGCAAAAAAATACGTTCCATTATCTCTATTAATTAGCGAATTCGAGTCAATTAAACCAGAGATAAAAACAAACAATCAACTTCATCTTAATTCAAACAATCAGTACGAGATTACAGATACTTCAATTGATTATTTTGATAAGTATTCAATAGGAATTGCTTCACCTTTAATTAATAAGTTCAAAGGGACTAATGTTACTTTTATTTTAGATAGTGACTTTGTTTTTAACACTACTCAAAAAAATATTTCTAAAATTGAAATTAACTTCAATAACGAACAAGGTTGGCAAAGAATAATTGAAAACAAATCTATTAATATTAATTACAACTCTATTGGTAAAAAAACTATAGATTTCAGAATAACACTTTCCAATGGAGAAGTTTTTAGACATAGCAACACAATTACTGTTGAAGAAAAAGCTATTCCTTTAAATAGAAATGAAAATATTTCTCAAAGATCACCATCAACAATAACACCATTAACAAGCATAACCTCTTCATTAACATACCAAGGAGTTAATGAAACTTCTGCACATGCTGGAGTAGGTGAATTCCAAATTTACTACGACCATGAAGCAGGTTTATTAGATAAGCCAATTATAATTTTAGATGGTTTTGATCCTGCAGACGGGAGAGATGTTCCAAGCATTTATTCACTTTTAAATTACGGCTCACCTGTTCAAAACTTAGGGGAATCTGTGAGAAATGAAGGATACGATGTTGTTGTATTAAATTTTCCCATTTACACAAGACCAGACGGCTTAACAAACGTTGACGGAGGTGTAGATTATATACAACGAAATGCGCGAGTATTAATTGAACTAATTAATTATATAAATGCTAATAAAGTTGGAGACCAAGAATTAGTAATTATTGGACCAAGTATGGGAGGGTTAATTTCAAGAATGGCTTTGCGTTATATGGAAATGAATGGAATGGATCACAAAACACGTTTGTGGTTGTCATTTGACTCTCCTCACTTAGGAGCAAATGTTCCAATTGGAATGCAACATATGTTTAATTACATCGCATACGATAGTAGCATTGAGGATTTAACAGTTAGAGCAATTGTAGATTCAATGTTAAAAAGTCCAGCTGCAAGACAAATGCTTATCGATCATTTTGAAGGACATTTACAAAGCGGTAGTTTAACCGATTTTAACACTTCAACTGCTTCATTATTGCCAACAGGACATCCAACGCACAGAAATATCTTTCAAAACGAATTAAACACAATAGGCTTTCCACAAAAAACTAGAAATATTGCAATTTCTAATGGAGCTAATAATGGAGCCATGACAGGAACTCCAGGAATGACTGTTTTAAATGCATTAGATGTTCCTGATAGTTCTGGATGGACGAGAGCAGTTTTAGATTTAAACTTTACTCCAGCTGCAAACGGAAATAGTAGAGTAAGTAGAGTACGGAAACAACTTTGGACTTTTTTTTGGGCTACAATTGGAACTGGTCAAACAAACGCAAGATCTTTTAGCTACACTGCTGGTTTAGATTCTGCGCCGGGAGGAATGTTTGATATAGAAGGATTAGCAGATTCTGCAGGAGACAATCCAACTTTAACCCGTTTTTTAAACGCAATGACCATTAAACGATTTGATTTCATTCCTGCACAAAGTTCATTAGGAATTACATCAACTAATAATTGGTATTCAAACATAACAACCAGTACGACAACGGCTTTTGACGCATATTATATTCCAACAGCAAACGAATTTCATGTTACATTAACTCCAAACAACGTTGTATTTGCATTTGACGAAATAACAAACCCACAATTAAAATGCCCTTCTATTACTACATGGAATGGAACAACTTGGAGTAATGGCTTACCAGCAAAAGATAAGCAAGTTGCATTCTCTGGAAATTACACATCTTCTTCAGATATTGAAGCATGCTCAATCTCTGTAACAGGAACAGCTGTAGTTAATTTTCAATCTGGACACAACTTAACTGTTAGAGGTGGAATTACAGTAGCAAGTGGAGCTAAATTAGCAATGGCTAACAATGCAAATATTTATCAAATTGAAGAATTAGAAAATACTGGTAATGTTGAAGTAAACAAAACAATATCATTAAAAAGACAAGATTATGTTGGTTGGTCTTCACCAGTTGCGAATCAAAACTTATTATCGTTTTCTCCAGCAACCTTAAGCAATAGGTTTTACCAATATATTCCTACCGGAACAACAACACCAACAGCTTATTCAAGTATAGATCCTTCTACAAATAGTTTTTCTGCAGGTAACGGATATTTAATTCGAGCTGAAAACACAATGCCATCAACAACAACTAGTTGGAATGGAAAATTTACAGGAACGCCTTATAATGGAAGAACAAATATTAACATTATTAATGGAGGAACAGGTTTAGGTTACAATTTAATTGGAAATCCTTACCCTTCTCCTTTAAACATTCAAGAGTTTATTGTTGGAAATACTAATACTATTGATGGTACATTATATTTTTGGACAAACACTAATGCTCCATCAGGTGGAGTTTACACTTTAAATAATTTTGCAACGCGAAACCTTACTGGTGGAACTGCAGCAGTAAATGGCTCATTAATTCCTGACACATATGTACAAACAGGTCAAGGTTTTTACATCAATTCTTTAGCAACCGGACCAATGTACTTTACAAATAGTATGAGAAACAAAACAAGTAATAATTTATTTGTAAATAGAAATGCTTCAACCGTTAGTCTTAACAACGAGGAGAAACATAGGTTTTGGCTTAATTTATCTGAAACAGACAAATCACACAATCAAGTACTAATTGGTTATACAGAAAATGCAACTAATGATTTTGATTTAGGGTATGATGGTAAACTATTAAACAATGGTTCTAGCTCAATTTATAGTTTATTAAACGATGAAAGTTACGTTATTCAAGCAAAAGCACTACCTTTTACTGATGAAGACATTGTTCCTCTAGGTTTTAAAACTGAAAACGTTGGAACATTTATAATAAGCTTAGGAGATTTTGATGGTTTATTTGAACAAAATCAAAACATCTTCTTGAAAGATAAGAGCAACGGAATTGTTCAAAATTTAAACGAAGGCAATTATACGTTTACTTCAGCAATTGGCGAATTCAATAATAGATTTGAGATTGTATATAAAAATAGTCTTTTGTCAAATTCAGAAAACATATTCAATGATAATTCAGTTCTTGTGTTTGAGAATAACAATATTCTTAATGTAAACAGTTCAAACACAAATATCAAATCAATTAAAGTGTTTGATACATTAGGAAGGTTATTAATAACTCAAAACAATATTAACAATCAAGAACAACAAATAAAAAGCCTTAAAAAAACAAACACTGTTTTATTACTTCAAATTGAAGACATAAATGGAAAAACAGTCAAAAAGAAGGTGATCTTCTAACAAAAAAAAGCCCTTTCGAACTGAAAGGGCTTTTTTTTATTTCTTAAATTTAAGTGGTAAATGCACCACTTTTTTTGTTTCGAAAAATTCTTCCTTAAAAAAATCAGAAAGATCGTATTGAGTAGCATTTGGAAAAGAAGCAAGCTCTTCTGTTAAATCGCCGCCTTTTAAATATAAGATTCCATTTTTTAATTCGTGTTTCGATTCTTTCTTTACTTTATCAGCCACCCAATCAACAAAATCAGGCATATTAGTAACGGCTCTACTTACAATAAAATCAAAATTATCTTTTACTAATTCAGCTCGCTTTTGTTCAGCTTTTACATTTTTTAAACCTAATGCAGTAGCCACCTCATTTACCACTTTTATTTTTTTTGCAATTACATCAATTAAATAAAAATCAACCTCAGGATGCATGATGGCCAATGGAATTCCAGGAAAACCACCACCTGTTCCTACATCCATAATTCTAGAACCAGGTTTAAATTCTAATATTTTTACAATTCCTAAAGAATGTAAAATATGACGGGTATATAATTCATCTATATCTTTCCTAGAAATTACATTGATTTTTGCATTCCAATCTTCATACAATTTTTGTAAATCTTGAAATTGTTTTATTTGAATCTCAGTTAAATGAGGGAAATAACTTAATAAAAGTTCCATTATTTATAATTTTTAACAAAAGTACTTATTTAGATTAACATTTTATTTGAAAAATTTAGCAAAGCTCAAAAAGAATATTATTACCTTTGAAGCAAATAAATCATTTTGATTATGAATACAAACACCCCTATTTTTTCAAAAAAAGACGACACTAAGTTTTTTAGAACTTTAAATAAAAGAGTTAACGAATATTTCAAAGAGAATAATATTAAAAGAACAGGTAACTGGAAACTATATTTAAAAACAATTATACTTTTTACACTTTTCATAGCTCCATATTTTATTATAATTGCTTCCCCTAAAATTCATTTTGGTATTTTTATTTTATTATCAATCGTTTTAGGTATTGGAATGGCAGGTATTGGGATGAATGTAATGCATGATGGAAATCACGGAGCGTACTCAACAAAAAAATGGGTAAATAAATTTATGGGAGGAAGTATTTATATTCTTGCCGGAAATGTTTACAACTGGCAAGTTCAACACAATGTATTACACCATACATATACAAATATTCCCGGTCATGATGAAGATCTAGATGCAGGTCGTGTAATTCGTTTTACAAAGACAGCAAAATGGGAGAAGTTTCATAAATTTCAACATTATTATTCTATATTTTTATACGGCTTATTGACTTTCAATTGGTCGCTTACTACTGATTTTAAACAAATGGCTTGTTATTTAAAAAGAAAATTATCTTATGGAGAAGCTAAAAGCCCAAAAATCCTTTGGACAACTTTAGTAATTACAAAAATTATTTATTTTTCAGTTTGGCTGGTAATCCCAATGGTGGTAGGAGTAGTATGGTGGAAAGTTTTAATAGGCTTTTTTGTTATGCATTATGTGGCTGGGTTAATATTAAGTGTTGTATTTCAATTAGCACACATTATCGATGAAACAACGAATCCACAACCTTCTGAAAATGGTGAAATTGAAAATACTTGGGCTGTACATCAATTATTTACAACCGTAAATTTTGCTCCAAAAAACTGGCTGGTAAACTGGTACACAGGAGGGTTAAACCACCAAATTGAACACCATATATTCCCAAACATTAGTCACATTCATTATGATAAAATTGCTGAATTTGTAAAACAAACTGCAGCAGAATGTAATTTACCATATCATGAATACAAAACAATGACAAGTGCAGTAATTGCACATTTCAAACATTTAAAAGATTTAGGACAAAAACCACAATTAGCATAAATTCATAACTACAACTGCACAATGAATCCATTATCTGATAGAATTAATAATTTATCTACTTCTCAAACTTTAGCAATGGCTGCTTTAGCAAGAGAATTAAAAGCGCAAGGAAAAGATATTATCAGTCTTAGCTTAGGTGAGCCTGATTTTAATACTCCTGACTTCATTAAAGAAGCTGCAAAAAAAGCAATTGATGAAAACTATAGTACATATACACCAGTTGATGGATATGTAGAACTTAAAGAAGCTATTTGCAAAAAATTTAAAAGAGATAATGATTTAGATTATAAGCCTTCTAATATTGTTGTATCTACTGGAGCAAAACAATCTTTATATAATATTGCGCAAGTAATGCTAAATGAAGGAGACGAAGTTATTCTTCCAGCTCCTTATTGGGTTTCTTATTACGAAATTATTAAACTTTCTGGTGGAGTTCCTGTGGAAGTACCAACTTCAATTGATACCGATTTTAAAATTACAGCAGAACAATTAGAAAAAGCAATTACGCCAAAAACGAAAATGATTTGGTACAGTTCTCCTTGTAACCCAAGTGGTTCAGTTTACAGTAGAGAAGAATTAACTGCTTTAGCTAAAATATTAGAAAAACATCCAAACATATACGTAGTTTCTGATGAAATCTATGAACATATTAACTTCTCTGGAACATTTTGCAGTATTGCATCTATTCCAGGAATGTTAGAAAAAACAATTACTGTTAATGGTGTTGCCAAAGCATTTGCTATGACAGGTTGGAGAATTGGTTACATTGGTGCACCAGAATTTATTGCAAAAGCATGTACAAAAATTCAAGGACAAGTAACTAGTGGAGCAAATTCTATTGCACAACGCGCTACTATTGCCGCTGTTGAAGCAGATCCAAAGGTATTAAATTACATGGTGGAAGCATTTCATAAAAGACGTGATTTAGTCGTTGGATTAATTAAAGAAATTCCAGGATTAAAAATCAACGTTCCAGAAGGCGCATTTTATGTTTTCCCAGATGTTTCATCATTTTTTGGAAAAACCTTAAACGGAACTAAAATTGAAAATGCTACTGATTTCTCAATGTATCTTTTAGCTGAAGCTAATGTAGCTACAGTTACTGGAGAAGCTTTTGGAAATCCAGACTGCATTAGATTCTCTTATGCTACAAGCGAAGAATTATTAGTCGAGGCAATGCGCAGAATAAAACAAGCTTTAGCTTAACAAACATAATGCCTCAAGGAAACTTGGGGCTTTTTTATACAACTATTTTTAGAGTCCTTACCATTTAATTCCCAAAGTAAACAACACAACAATGAACAAAAAAATACTACTATTAGGATCAGGAGAATTAGGAAAAGAATTTGTAATTGCAGCACAACGAATCGGTCAAACGGTTATTGCAGTTGACAGTTATGAAAATGCTCCAGCAATGCAAGTTGCACACGGTTTTGAAGTAATTAACATGCTAGACGGAGCCGAATTAGACAGAATTGTAGCAAAACACAATCCTGATTTTATAGTTCCTGAAATTGAAGCTATTCGCACCGAACGTTTTTATGATTATGAAAAACAAGGAATTACTGTCGTTCCTTCTGCGAAAGCGGCTAATTTCACCATGAATCGAAAAGCTATTCGTGATTTAGCGGCGAAAGATTTAGGTCTACGCACTGCAAATTATCGTTACGCAACAACAGCCGAAGAATTGCAAAAAGCTGTTGAAGTTGTTGGAATACCATGTGTAGTAAAACCTTTGATGAGTTCTTCTGGAAAAGGGCAATCTACTATAAAAACTACTGAAGACATTACAAAAGCTTGGAATTATGCCGTTGAAGGTTCACGTGGTGATGTAGTAGAGGTAATTGTAGAGGCATTTGTAAATTTTCATTCGGAAATTACTTTATTAACCGTTACTCAAAATAATAATCCTACACTGTTTTGCGCACCAATTGGTCACAGACAAGAACGAGGAGATTATCAAGAAAGTTGGCAACCAGCTAGAGTTTCTGATAAAGATTTAGAAGAATCACAAGATATGGCAAGAAAAGTTACAGAAGCACTTGGTGGAGCCGGACTTTTTGGGGTGGAGTTTTTCTTAACTAATGAAGGTGTGTATTTTTCTGAATTATCACCAAGACCTCATGATACTGGAATGGTAACACTCGCAAATACACAAAATTTTAACGAGTTTGAATTGCATTTACGTGCAATTTTAAGTTTACCAATTTCTGAAATTACTTTAGAAAAAAATGGTGCAAGTGCGGTTATATTAGCCTCTGAAAACTCTAATAACCCTACATTTACAGGAGTTGAAAATGTAGCATGCTTACCAAAAACCGATTTTAGATTATTTGGAAAACCAACCTCAAGACCGTACAGAAGAATGGGAGTTGTCTTAACGAACGACAATTTAGAAACTTCTATCGAAGAAATTGTGGAAAGAGCAAAAGAAACTACTAAATTGGTAACTGTTAATTCATAAATGGCATTAATTCTTCAAAATATAGAAAAAATAGTTTCTCTTTCTGATTTGGAAAAGGAAACTATTTTATCTAAAATTGAAATCAAACATTATAAAGCAAAAACAGTTTTATTAAACGCCGGAGAAATTTGTAAACATTCCTATTTTGTAAACTCAGGAATTTTAAGAAGTTTTAATATCAATGATAATATAGTAGAACACGTATTGCAATTTGCTTGTGAAGGTTGGTGGATTGGAGACATGTATAGCCTAATAACCCAAAAACCTGGTAATCTTTATGTTGAAGTAAATGAAGATGCTGAAGTCGTTTTACTCTCTAAAGAAAATCAAGAAGAATTGTTTCAAGAAATTCCAAAACTAGAACGCTTTTTTAGAATTTTAACCGAAAACTCATTGGTTGCAAATCAAGAGCGATTAATGGACAACTTGAGTTTATCGGCTGAAGAGCGATTTGAAAAATTCTGTACTAAATATCCAAGTTTAATTCAAAAAGTACCTCAAAAACAAATTGCTTCTTATATTGGTGTAACACCAGAATTTTTTAGCAAAATGAAGGCTAAAATACTCAAAAAATAACATTACCAATTAGCAAAAGACACACCAATTCCGACAGTAGTTTGGCTTACATTGTAATCAATTAATGTTTCTCCATAACCATGAAATGCTTGTAAATGTCCTCTTAAATGTCCATGAATAGGGAAAATATAATTTAACTGTATATTTCCATTTTTAAAAGTACTAAAAGAATGCGACATAATGGTATATACTTCATGTCGGCCAAAATTAGTTCCTATTTCTAATTCTCCATCACCAATATATCTAGTAATTCCTGGATTTTCATCTTCCGAATCAGGCACACGATACCAAGGCCTAAAATTTACACTCCAATTTTCGTACTCATAACCTATATTTAATATAATTCTATTCCAACTTCTAGAAGTTGGAATATCCTTCCCATTAGATTGATGATTTAAAATAATTCCAAAAGTTCTTAATTTTCCTTTAAAAAAATCAATTTGCAATGGAAAATTTAAAATTATTTCAGGCTCATAATTTAACTCTCTAAATGCTCTAGAAAGCTTTTTATTATAAACTTGCCAATGCGCCTTTTGGGTAAACCCCATCCACAAATCACCAGTTCCAAAAAACATATCTTGGATTAATTTACTTTTAAAGCTAATTTGAAATTTAGCTTCAATATTATTAAAAAGATTATTTTCTTTAACAGCAAAATCTCCACTTTCAGTAAACGGCACTTGGTTACTCTTATTAGACCAACGAGCTGCTGTAAAATAAACAGGTTTATAAGAAACAAAGCGAAAAGTTCCTTTTTTATCAATACTATCTAATTCCCATTTTTGAGACATACTTTTTTTAATAATTATATTATTAAAATCAACTTGTGAAAAAGAAATGTTAGATGAAAAAAATATTATTAGAACTATTGTAGTTAAATATTTCATTTTAAAGTTTTAATACTGCAAATTTAATACTTTCTAAATGGCTTTTATTCAATATAATTAAAAACAAATTATTCATATTTCTTAATCTAGGTTAAGTGCTCTTACCTTACTCATGACGTAAATTTGCATCATAATAATTACTAAATTTATATCATTATGAAAAATTCAGTTATACATAAAGCAAACACAAGAGGAAATGCAAATCACGGTTGGTTAAATGCTTATCATAGTTTTAGCTTTGCGAGTTGGTACAATGCCGAAAGAGTTCAGTTTGGTGCTTTACGTGTTTTAAACGATGATACAATCGCTGCAGGAATGGGTTTTGGAACACATCCTCATGATAATATGGAGATTATTACAATTCCATTAGAAGGCGATTTAGCACATAAAGACAGTATGGGAAATACTGCAACTATAAAAACAGGCGATGTGCAAGTTATGAGTGCCGGAACAGGAATTCAACATTCTGAATTCAATCCAAATCATAATCAACAAACGAAGTTATTCCAAATTTGGTTGTTTCCAAAAACAAGAAATGTAGAACCGCGTTACCAACAAATAACTTTAGACAAATCATTACAAAAAAATAATTTTGCTCAAATATTATCACCAAATTCAAATGATGAAGGTGTTTGGATTCATCAAGATGCTTGGTTTTATTTAAGTGATTTTGACGCTGGTTTTTCTAAAAAACTTTCGCTTCAAAAAGAAGGGAACGGTTTTTATATTATGAATATTGAAGGAGAAATTGAAGTAAATGGTGAAGTTTTGGAAAGAAGAGATGCAATTGGAGTTTGGGAAACTTCTGAAATTGAAATTAAAGCCAACTCTGATTCTAAATTTTTAATAATGGAAATTCCTATGAATCAATAAATACAAAAAAATGACTAAAAAAATAATTGCCTTTGGTGGTTCATCAAGTAGAAACTCAATCAATAAACAACTAGCTACATATGCTGCTCATCAATTTAAAAATGTTGAAATCAAAATTTTAGATTTAAATGATTATGAAATGCCTATTTTTTCTGTAGATAAAGAAAAAGAAAACGGAATACATAATTTGGCAACTGATTTTTATACAAAAATTGGAAGTGCTGATTTATTAATTATTTCTTTGGCAGAACACAATGGTGCTTATTCTTCTGCATTTAAAAATATTTTAGATTGGACTTCAAGAATTAACGGAAAAGTTTTTCAAGGAAAAAAAATGTTATTAATGGCAACTTCTCCTGGTGCTCGTGGTGGACAATCGGTTTTAGACATTGCAAAAGATAGGTTTCCAAGACATGATGCTCATTTAGTTGGCACATTTTCTTTACCAAGTTTTTATGAAAATTTTGACGAAACAAACGGTATTATTAATTCTGATTTAAAAAATGAATTATTGGAAATCGTAAAAACTATTGATTTATAATAAAAATGCTATTTTTGCATTGGTTTCGAGCTTATCTTTTAAACTCATAACCCATTAAACTTTTAAACTTAAATCATGAAAGCATACATATTTCCAGGTCAAGGCGCTCAATTCTCAGGAATGGGTAAAGACTTATATGAAAACTCATCTTTAGCACAAGAATTATTCGAAAAAGCGAATGACATTTTAGGTTTCCGTATTACAGACATAATGTTTGAAGGAACTGCTGAACAATTAAAAGAAACGAAGGTTACACAACCTGCAGTATTTTTACATTCGGTAATTTTAGCAAAAACACTTGGTGAAGATTTTAAACCAGAAATGGTGGCTGGACATTCATTAGGCGAATTTTCTGCTTTAGTTGCTAACGGAGCTTTATCATTTGAAGACGGATTAAAATTAGTTTCTCAACGTGCTTTAGCAATGCAAAAAGCATGTGAAATTAAACCTTCAACAATGGCCGCTGTTTTAAACCTTGACGATAAAATTGTTGAAGATATTTGTGCTTCAATTGATGGTGTTGTTGTGGCTGCAAATTATAACTGTCCAGGTCAATTAGTAATTTCTGGAGAATACAAAGCAGTTGAAGAAGCTTGTGAAAAAATGAAAGAAGCTGGAGCAAAAAGAGCTTTAATTTTACCTGTTGGAGGAGCATTTCATTCACCAATGATGGAACCAGCAAGAGAGGAACTAGCAGCTGCAATTGAAGCAACAACTTTCTCTACTCCAATTTGTCCGGTTTATCAAAACGTAACGGCAACTGCTGTTTCTGATGCTGAAGAAATTAAGAAAAACTTAATCATTCAATTAACTGCTCCGGTAAAATGGACACAATCTGTTCAGCAAATGATTGCTGATGGAGCAACTAGCTTTACAGAAGTTGGACCAGGAAAAGTATTAGTTGGATTGGTTGGAAAAATCAATAAAGAAGCAGAAACATTTTCGGCTTAATCTATACAATTTACAAAAAGCCTCATACATAAAAATATGAGGTTTTTTTTTATTTTTACAAATCTCACATGGAAAATATTAAAGCTTTCTTTAACCAACTCAATTGTGCTAAAGTTATCTCAAATGAAATTGACTATTCTAAATATGTTGCTTTAGATCTATCTTCAAATAATTCTGAATTAGGTAAACATAAATTAGAAACAGCTCAAGATTATGAAAAGTTTATTCAAAATCATTTAGATACCAACAATGCGCAAATAGCATATGGTGGTTATAAAGAAACCCGAAATTTATATAAGCGTAGTACTGTTTTTAAAAATGAAGTTTCAGATGAGCGCAACATTCATATAGGCATAGATTTATGGATTAATGAAGCTGCTCCAATATATGCTGCTTTAGATGGTAAAATTCACAGTTTTCAAAACAATACAGCACTTGGTGATTATGGACCGGTAATTATTTTGGAACATACTATTGATGGATTTACATTTCATACTTTATATGGGCATTTAAGTGAAGAGAGCTTGTTTGAAAAAGAAGTTGGACAAATTGTAAAAAAAGGAGAACAAATAGGAAATCTTGGTTTACCACCAATTAATGGCGATTACGCACCTCATTTACACTTTCAAATTATTATTGACATGGAAGACAAAAAAGGAGATTATGCAGGCGTTTGTAGTATGAACACTTTGGATTTCTATTCAAAAAATTGCCCTGATCCTAATTGGTTATTGAAAATCTATTAAACAAAAAATGCTTTCAAATTGAAAGCATTTTTAATTATCTTCTAATCTTTTGTTCCCATTTCCAAGCACTTGCTAACGCTTCTTCTAAAGAAGATTGTGCTTTCCAACCAAGAACGTCATTTGCTTTGTCAGTATTGGCATAAGCTTCGGTGATATCACCTTCTCTTCTACCCACAATTTTGTAATTTAATTTTTGATTGGATACTTTTTCAAAAGTATTGATAACTTCTAAAACCGAACTTCCCGTTCCTGTACCAAGATTAAAAGTTTCAACCTTTTCACTATTTTCTTTATTTAACAACCGTTTTAGTGCCACAACATGTGCTTTTGCTAAATCGACTACGTGAATATAATCTCGAATTGCAGTTCCATCTGAGGTAGGATAATCTTTTCCAAAAACAGATAATTCCTTTCGGAAACCCATTGCCGTTTGTGTTATAAATGGAACTAGATTTTGTGGTGTTCCAATAGGTAATTCGCCAATTTCAGCAGATGAATGCGCGCCAATTGGATTAAAATAACGTAACAAAATAGAATTCACATTGGTAACTTTAGCTACATCTGTAATAATTTCTTCCCCTATTTGCTTAGTATTTCCGTAAGGAGACATTGCCGGTTGAATTGATGCATTTTCAGTTATTGGCATTTTTTCGGCTTGACCATAAACTGTACAAGATGAACTGAAAATAAAATGAGCTTGCGGTAATTTTGTTAATTCTTGTAAAAGATAAACTAATGAATTAATGTTATTCTCATAGTACAACAAAGGATTTTCAACACTTTCACCAACAGCTTTTGAAGCCGCAAAATGAATCACTCCAGCCAAATCATTATGTCTAGAGAAAAAATCCTGAACCATAGATTTCTCACGTAAATCTAACTTTTCAAAAATTGGTTTTTTTCCAGTAATGTTAAAAATTCCTTCTAAAACATCAATAGAAGAATTGGATAAATTGTCAATAGCTATTACTTCAAAACCTTCATTTTGTAATTCTACTACTGTGTGCGAACCTATAAAACCTAATCCTCCTGTTACTAGTATTTTCATTTTTTTAGTTTTTCGATTATTTGATTATTCGAAAAATTCGAAAAATCTAAAAATCGAATTAAACAAATTCTAAAACAGAATCTGTAATAAATTTAATTTGTTCATCATCTAATTCAGTATGCATTGGTAATGCAATAACTTCTTTACATAATTGATTTGTTACTGGAAAATCTGCTTCATTATATCTTGTGTCAGCGTATGCTTTTTGACTGTGCAATGGAATTGGATAATAAATAGCGCAAGGAATTTCTTTACTTTGTAAATGAGCTAATAAACCATCACGTTTTCCATTTGTAATTCGAATTACATATTGATGAAAAACATGACAATCGCAAGCTTCACAAATTGTTGGCGCAACAATATTAGGGTTTACACCTAAAGCTGTTGAATATTTTCTAGCAGCATCTTGACGCGCTTTATTATATTCATCTAAACGAGATAATTTTGCTTTTAAAACTCCAGCTTGTATACTGTCTAAACGCGAATTTACCCCAACAACATCATGATGATATCTTTCATACATTCCGTGGTTTACAATTCCTCTTAATGTATGTGCTAATTTATCGTCATTTGTAAAGATTGCTCCACCATCTCCATAACAACCCAAATTTTTTGACGGAAAGAATGAAGTTGCACCTACATGACCGATAGTTCCAACTTTAGTTTTTGAACCGTCTTTTGAAGTATAATTTGCTCCAATGGCTTGTGCATTATCTTCAATAACATATAAATTATGTTCGTTCGCAATTTCCATAATCGCGTCCATATTGGCTGCACGTCCAAATAAATGAACAGGAACAATTGCTTTCGTTTTTGGAGTAATTGCTTTTTTAATTGCTTCAAGCGAAATGTTCATATTATTCATATCAACATCTACTAAAACAGGAGTCAATTGTAATAAAGCAATTACTTCAACAGTTGCTGCAAAAGTAAAATCGGCAGTAATTACTTCATCGCCAGGTTGTAAATCCAAACCCATCATTGCAATTTGTAAAGCATCGGTACCATTAGCACAAGGTATTACATGCTTAACCCCTAAATATTTTTCTAAATCGGCCTGAAATTGATGAACTAAAGGTCCGTTTATATATGTATTTGTATCTAAAACTTCTTGAATTGAAGCATTCACTTCGTCTTTTATTTTTTCGTATTGACTTTTTAGGTCAACCATTTGTAGTTTTCTCATTTGAATAAAATTAAGTACAACAAAAGTAAGAAATTATGCTGTATAATTTAATAATCACCAAAAGAAACGTATTTTTAACTCCTCAAAAAAAAGGAAATGTTTTTCATCTACAATATTATATCAATTATTGCTTCTCAAATAGTAAAAATTTTGGCATTTTTTAGCCCAAAAATGAAACTTTTTGTGAATGGCAGAAAAATAGTTTTTTCAACTTTACAAAGTAAAATTAGCCCTTCTGATAAAACGATTTGGTTTCATGCAGCTTCTTTAGGTGAATATGAGCAAGGATTGCCTGTTATTGAAAAGGTTAAAATTAAATATCCTTCTCATAAAATAATTGTCACTTTCTTTTCTCCTTCTGGATATGAAGTTCGAAAAAACAATACGGTTGCTGATGTTACCGTTTACTTGCCTTTAGACACAAAGTCAAATGCAAAAGAATTCATTAAATTAGCACATCCAGAAATGGTCTTTTTTATTAAATATGAATTTTGGCCGAATTACTTAAACGAGTTAAAAAAGCAACAAATAAAAACCTATTTAATTTCGGGAATTTTTAGAGAAAATCAAATGTTCTTTAAATGGTATGGTTCATTTTATAGAAAGGCTTTAAAAACTTTTGATTATTTTTTTGTTCAGAATGAAAAATCAAAAAAACTCATTCAAAGTATTGGCTTTACCAATGTGAAAATTTCTGGTGACACTCGTTTTGACAGAGTTGTTGCAATTTTAGAACGAGATAATTCATTAGACTTTATTGAAGAATTTAAAGACAATAAAACAACTATCGTTATAGGAAGTTCTTGGCCAAAAGACGAAAGTTTATTAATTGATTACATTAATAATTCTTCTGAAAATGTGAAATTTATTATTGCACCGCATAATATTAAACAGGAGCAGATTGACTCACTTTATAAACAAATTAAAATAAGTAAATTCAAATATTCTGATTATTCTATAGAAACATTAAGAAAACCAAATTTAAAAAACTATCAAGTTTTCATCATAGACACCATTGGTATTTTAACCAAAATATATTCGTATGGAGACATTGCTTATGTTGGTGGTGGATTTGGAAATCCTGGTGTTCATAATATTTTAGAACCAGCCACTTTTGGTTTACCAATTGTTATTGGGCCAAATTATTCCCATTTTGCGGAAGCTACAGCTTTAGTCAATATAGAAGGCTGTATTTCTATTCAAAATCAGACACAATTAAATGAAGCTTTTAATTTATTACTTCAAAATGAAGACGAGCGAATTGAAAAAGGACATATTTGCAGCACTTTTGTTCAAATGAATAAAGGAGCAACTGACAAAATAATAAATCATCTTAATCATTAAATAAACATACAATTTTTAAGTAAATTGCACACTTTATAAAACCTTTAAACTTATGAGAATTTTAAAATTATTTATTATCCTATTTGTTGTTCAATTACATGCTCAGCAAGGAGGAATGTGGATTCCAAGCATGCTAAAAGGCATGAATGAAAGCGAAATGACAGCTTTAGGAATGAAAATGACAGCTCAAGATATTTATGACGCAAACAACTCTAGTCTTAAAGACGCAATAGTTCATTTTGACGGTGGTTGTACTTCAGAATTAATTTCTTCTAAAGGACTTATGCTAACTAATCATCATTGTGGTTATGGAGAAATTCAAAGTCATTCTACTGTGGAGCACGATTACTTACAAGATGGATTTTGGGCAAAAGATTTAAATTCTGAGTTAGCAAACCCAGGAATGGTTGCTACTTTAATCGTAAGTATTCACGATGTAACGAATACGGTTTTAGAGGGTGTTACGCAAATTTCATCAGAAAATGAAAAACAAAAGAAAATAGCAGATAATATTAGCAGATTACAAACTTCATTTCCTAAAGAGTCTTGGCAAGAAAACAAGATTAAAACTTTTTACGAAGGAAATCAATACATACTATTTGTTACCGAAACGTTTAAAGATATTCGTTTAGTTGGAGCTCCACCAAGTTCAATTGGTAAGTTTGGTTCTGATACAGACAATTGGGTTTGGCCAAGACATACTGGTGATTTTTCTTTATTTAGGATTTATGCTAATAAAGACAATAAACCTGCCGAATACTCAAAAGACAATGTTCCTTATACTCCAAAACACTTTTTACCGATTTCATTAGATGGAGTTGCTGAAAATGACTTTACAATGGTTTTTGGTTTCCCTGGAAGAACCCAAGAATACTTACCATCATTTGCAGTTGAACAAATTGTTAATACATTAAATCCAGCAAAAATTGAATTAAGAGATGCTGCTTTAAAAGTACAAGATGGTTTCATGAGAAAAGACCAAGCTATCAAAATTCAATATGCATCAAAATTTGCAAGTGTTGCAAATTATTGGAAAAAATGGATTGGAGAAAGCCAAGGGTTAAAAAAATCAAACGCAATCCAAATCAAACAAAATTTTGAAGAAGAATTCCAAAAAAGAGTAATCAAAAACAATAAAACAGATGAATATGGTTCTTTACTTGCTGATTTTGAAAAAAATTATAAAGCAATTAATGACTATTCATTAGCTAGAGATTATTTTATTGAAACTGTTTTAAGAAATACTGAATTATTAAGTGTTGGTTTTCGTTTATACCAATTAGAGCAAGTATATTCTACTAAAGGAGAACAATCTTTTAACGATAGAAAAGACAATATTATTAAAAGTTTAGAAAGTTTCTATAAAGATTTTAATGCCAGTGTAGATGAAAAAGTTTTTGAAAAACTAATTGCTCTTTACGGACAAAAATCGCCTTTAGTTCCAGCTGATTTAAAAACGATGAATTACAGTAAAACTACGGCAGACATATATACTAAATCTAAATTAACTTCATACGAAGGATTAAAAACTTTATTAAAAGGAGATTCAAAAACTATTTTGAAAAACTTAAATAAAGATTTAGGTTACCAATTGGTAAAAAAATTAGCTGATAACTATTACAAAAACATTGCCCCAAAATACGATGAGTTAAATTTAGAAACCGGAGCATTACAAAGAAACTACATGAAAGCTCAATTAGAGTTGTTTCCAGAAGGAAGATACTTTCCAGATGCAAATAGTACTTTGAGAATTACTTACGGTCAAGTAAAAGGGTATAGCCCAAATGACGCGGTTTATTATGAGCCTGTGACTCATTTAGAAGGTGTAATGGAAAAATATATTCCTGGTGATTATGAATTTGATGTTCCTGCTAAATTGATTGATTTGATAAAAAATAAAGATTATGGTCAATATGCTGAAAACGGTAAAATGCCAGTATGTTTTATAGCTACAAATCATACAACAGGAGGGAACTCTGGAAGCCCTGCAATTGATGCAAAAGGAAACTTAATTGGTCTAAATTTTGACCGTGTTTGGGAAGGAACAATGAGCGACATAAATTATGATCCTTCAATTTGTAGAAACATAATGGTTGATGTAAGATATGTCTTATTTATCATTGACAAATATGCAGGTGCAAAACACTTAATTGAAGAAATGGAACTAGTGCACCCAAAAACAAAGATAAACAAGTAATATATTAAAAGCCTTCTAAAGCCACGTATCATAAAGCATTGATAATGAAATTAAAAGGCCTTAAAAAAAAAATAAAAAAAAAAGTGTAAAATTATTTTGCCGTGTCAAAAAATTTATATCTTTGCTAAGAATTAATAATTAACCTTTTATAATTTTTAAGATGAAAAAAGTTGTTTTAAGCATGGCGTTAGTAGCTATGATGTTCGTATCTTGTAAAGAAGCTGAAGCTAACACTGAAGCTGTTGAAGAAACTGCTGTTGAAGCTGTTGAAGCTGTTGAAGAAACTGCTGTTGAAGTAGTTGATTCTGCTGCTGCTGTTGCTACTGAAGCTGTTGAGGCAGTTAAAGAAGAAGCTGCTCCTGCTGCTCACTAATAGTTAACGCTATCAAAAAAAATAAAGCTCCACTTAGTGGGGCTTTTTTTTATACTATAATTCACCTGAATCATTAAAAATATCAATATCCGCTGAAAAATCTAATATTTCAGCCATAGGTGTATATTTTAAAATTTCATTTATACTTTTTTCCAACATCAACTGAGTTGAAAACTTTCTACTTACAGCTAATTCCTTCTCATCCAAAACAAGCCTAAAGAAAAACTTTCCTCTACCTGATTTAAATTTTAAAAATACTACTCTTTCTAACGATTCTTGTAAATAATTTATCTGCTCTTCACACTCAAAACGTAATTCAAAATTATTACTTGTAAATATAGTCTTTCCTTTTCTAGAGGTAAGCTCGTACTTGTACATATCATTTAAACGTTTTGTAATTACAAATGTTGCCATATTTTATTTAAAACTATAAAGTAGTGTTAGAATTAAAATATATTTAAAACTAGAAATATATAAATAAAAAAAGCTTCAAACAAAGTTTGAAGCTTTAGTACTCAAGGCGGGACTTGAACCCGCACGGGTATTACTACCCACTGGATTTTAAGTCCAGCGTGTCTACCAATTCCACCACTCAAGCAAGTATTTTTAAAAGGTAGTTTTTTTTTCAATAATAAGAGATAAAGAAGTACCTAACCTTATCCCTGATTGCGAGTGCAAATATAATTATTTTAATTAAACCCACAAACTATTTAAACATTAATTTAAACAAAAAAAGCTCCAAATAAAATTTGAAGCTTTTAGTACTCAAGGCGGGACTTGAACCCGCACGGGTATTACTACCCACTGGATTTTAAGTCCAGCGTGTCTACCAATTCCACCACTCAAGCATTTGGTTTAAAAAAAACCTTGGTACAGTATTGAGCGAAAAACGGGGCTCGAACCCGCGACCTCGACCTTGGCAAGGTCGCGCTCTACCAGCTGAGCTATTTTCGCGTAATATATTTTTAAGAACTTTTACAATTAGATTATCTCTTATTGCGGATGCAAATATAACACCTATTTTATTTTTTACAAGTGCTTTTTACAAAAAAAATAAAAGTTTTTTTCAACCTTTTGATAACTAATCTTTTATTTAAAATTTATTTCTTTACCAACATGCGTTTTATCTCATTTAGCTTCATTAGAGCCTCTACAGGAGTCAATGTATTAATATCAATATTCATTATTTCTTCCTTAATTTCTTCTAATAAAGGATCATCTAAATTAAAAAAACTCAATTGTAATTCTTCTTCCGTTTTTATACCAGGACCACTTAAATTCTCACCAGAATGATCTTTTTCTAACTTTTTTAATATTTTTTGTGCCTTTTGAATTACTGTTTGTGGCATTCCAGCCATTTTAGCAACATGAATACCAAAACTATGAGCACTTCCGCCTTTTACCAATTTACGAATAAACAACACTGTATCTTTTAGCTCCTTTACAGAAACATTATAATTTTGAATTCGGTCAAACAAAACTTCCATTTCATTTAATTCATGGTAGTGTGTTGCAAATAAAGTTTTTGGTTTATTTGGATGTTCATGTAAATATTCGGCAATAGCCCAAGCAATTGAAATTCCGTCGTAAGTTGAAGTTCCTCTTCCAATTTCATCTAACAACACCAAACTACTTTCTGAAATATTATTCAAAATAGAAGCAGTTTCATTCATTTCTACCATAAAAGTAGACTCACCCATCGAAATATTATCGCTCGCTCCTACTCTAGTAAAAATTTTATCTACAATTCCCATTCTAACAGCGTCTGCAGGAACAAAACTTCCCATTTGAGCCAAGAGTACGATTAAAGCCGTTTGACGCAAAATAGCCGACTTACCCGACATATTTGGTCCGGTAATCATAATCATTTGTTGGGTTTCTCTATCTAAAAATACATTGTTTGAAATATAAGGAACTCCAATTGGTAGTTGTTTTTCAATTACTGGATGACGACCTTCTGTAATTTCTAAATCAAAACCATCAACAATTTCTGGTCTTGAATAGTTATTTTCAATTGCTAATTGTGTAAACGAATTCAAACAATCTAATTGTGCTATTAAATTAGCATTCAACTGAACCGGCTTAATATAAGTTCCCATCCAATTGACCAATTGCTCGAACAACTGCCCTTCTAATTGTTGAATTTTTTCTTCTGCACCCAAAATTTTAGATTCGTATTCCTTTAATTCTTCCGTAATATATCTTTCGGCATTTACTAAAGTCTGCTTTCGAATCCAATCTTCAGGAACTTTATCTTTATGTGTATTTCTAACTTCAATATAATAGCCAAAAACATTATTGAAAGCGACTTTTAAAGATGTTATTCCCGTTTTTTCACTCTCTCTTTGTTCTAAATCTTCTAAAAATCCTTTTCCTTTAGACGAAATAGCGCGTAAATCATCTAATTCTTCATTAACACCTGTAGCAATTGTATTTCCTTTACTAATAGCAACTGGTGCATCTTGATTTAAAGTAGTTGAGATTTTCTCTCGAAGTAAATCGCAAGCATGTAAACTATCGCCAATAACTTTTAATGATTCATTTTTACTTGCTAAAGCCAATGTTTTGATTGGAATAATTGCATCTAAAGAATCTTTTAAATAAATGATTTCTCTTGGCGAAATTTTCCCAGTTGCCACTTTTGAAATCAAACGTTCCAAATCGGAAATCTGTTTGATTTGATATTGTATTTTTTGTAAATCTTCTTTATTTTCTTTCAAATAAGAAACAACTTCATGACGGCTTTTAATTCGTGTTGCATCTTTTAAAGGTAAAGCCAACCAACGTTTCAATAAACGCGAACCCATTGGCGAAAGCGTTTTATCAATTACATCTAAAAGAGTAACAGCGTTTAAATTGGTAGAATGATACAATTCCAAATTTCGAATAGTAAAACGATCCATCCAAACATAAGCATCTTCCGCAATACGTTGAATATTTGTAATATGTTGAATTTTATTATGTTGGGTTTCCGATAAATAATATAAAATTGCGCCTGAAGCAATAACACCTTCTTGTAATTCTTCAATTCCGAAACCTTTTAACGAAACCGTTTGAAAATGTTGGGTTAAACTTTCAAAAGCATAATCTTCTTTAAAAACCCAATCTTCTAAATAAAAAGTGTGAAAATCTTCTCCAAAAACTTCTTTGAACTGAACTCTATTCTGTTTTGGAATTAAAACCTCACTTGGATTGAAATTTTGTAATAATTTATCAATATATTCTTCATTTCCTTGTGCTGTTAAAAATTCGCCTGTAGAAACATCTAAAAATGAAACACCAAGATTTTTTTTACCAAAGGAAACCGAAGCTAAGAAATTATTAGATTTAGAATTTAAAACCTCATCATTCATAGAAACTCCAGGCGTAATTAATTCGGTTACACCACGTTTTACAATAGTTTTGGTCATTTTTGGGTCTTCAAGTTGATCGCAAATAGCCACTCGAAGTCCGGCTTTTACCAATTTAGGTAAATAAGTATTTATGGAATGATGTGGAAAACCCGCTAAAGCAGTTTCACTATCCGAACCAGCGCCACGTTTGGTTAATGTAATTCCTAAAATTTTAGCTGCACGAATAGCATCTTCTCCAAAAGTTTCATAAAAATCGCCAACCCTAAACAACAAACAAGCATCAGGATATTTTGCTTTAATACCGTTGTATTGCTTCATTAATGGAGTTTCTTTTTTTTCTTTTGGTGTTGCTGCTTTTTTCGCCACAATTCTATTTTTTAAATACTGTTTGCGAAGTTACGAAAATCAAGTGCAATTGCAATTGGAAAAATCCATGACAAATTCAAAAAGCAATTTCAATAACAAAATACAATTTCAACTTTGTATCTTTGGGACTTTGAAAAATGAAAAATGAAAAAATTAGCAAACGAAGAACTCAATAGAATTAGTAAAGAAGAATTTAAATCTGCTAAAAAAACGCCTATTATCATTATCTTAGATGATATAAGAAGTTTACACAATATTGGTTCGGTATTTAGAAGTTCAGATGCTTTTTTGGTTGAAAAAATATATTTATGTGGAATTACAGCTGTTCCTCCAAATAAAGAAATTCATAAAACTGCACTTGGTGCTACAGAAACAGTGGCCTGGGAACATGCTGAAAATGTTTTAGATGTTATTGAAAAACTAAAACAAGAAAACGTAACTGTTTTTGCTATTGAGCAAACTGAAAATTCAATTATGTTAAATGATTTTCAACCTGAACTTGCAAAAAAATACGCTTTGATTTTTGGTAATGAGGTAAAAGGTGTGAATCAAAAAGCGATAAACGCAAGTGATGGTGTAATTGAAATTCCGCAATTAGGCAGTAAGCATTCATTAAATATTTCAGTAACAGCTGGAATTGTGATTTGGGATTTATTTCAAAAAATGTAAACTATGAAAATCGGACCGTTATCAATACTTATTTTATTAATTTCATTTGGAATTATGATGTCTACAATTTTAGATTGGATTCCGAATAATCCATTAACAAATTATAAGTTTCTTGCAGCGCTACAATTTATAGTTATAGGACGACTAATTGTAACCAAGCAAAGAAAAAAGAACTAAATTTTCTTATTGATTTCATTTAACAAGAAAACATAATCTTCTTGTTTTTTTACAAAATCTAAATCAGAAACATCAATAACTAAAACATTTAAATCGGTTTGGGTTTTGATATAATCTAAATAACCTCTGTTTATCTTCTCTAAATAATCAGCAGGAATTTCTTGCTCATAACTTCTTCCGCGTTTTTTGATATTCTCCAAAAGACGTTCAGTATTCTGATACAAATACACATACAGGTCGGGTTTTGGCATTTCTTTATGTATAATATCAAACATGGTTTTATACAAACGAAATTCGTCTTCTTGCAAAGTAACTTTTGCGAAAATAAGTGATTTAAAAATATGATAATCTGCTACTACAAAATCTTTAAACAAATCAAATTGCGCTAAATCATCTGATAATTGTTGGTATCTATCGGCTAAAAACGACATTTCCAAAGGAAAAGCATAACGCGATTGATCTTTGTAAAATTTTGGTAAAAAAGGATTATCGGCAAAACGCTCTAAAACCAATTTTGCATTACAATCGCTAGCTATTTTGGTCGCTAAAGTTGTTTTTCCGGCACCAATATTTCCTTCAATTGCAATATAATTTAACTGCTGAACATTTAATTTTTCAATTGGAGAAATTAATTTTTCAACAACAACGCAATTGCTTTCGTCTGAACTAGAACTCAATAACTCTGAAACTGATTTATTCAAAATAGGATGTTCCCAATTTAAATTCAAATCGCTCATTGGATACAAAACAAAATTTCTATTTTGCATTTCAGGATGAGGCACTTTCAAAGAATCTGTCTCAATGATTTCTTCATTTACCGAAATAATATCAATATCGATAACTCTAGCTTCATAATTTTGAGAATTCTTTCGAACCCTTCCCATTTTTTTTTCTAAACTTAATAACGAAGAAAGTAACTTTTGAGGAGATTTTGAAGAATGAATTACTACTGCACAATTATAAAAGGGATCACTTTCAAAACCCCAAGAAGGAGTTTCGTAAACTTTAGAAACCTTTACTACTGTTGCAATTGAGCTATGAATAGTATCAATACAAAGCTGAATAGTTTTTAATCTATCGCCTAAATTACTTCCTAGTGATAACACTATTTTACTCTGGTTCTTCATTAAAGGCAAAATAACAAACAATTTTAATTTTATGAATTACGTTTTCTGTTTTTTTATGAACATGTAACATTTTAATAGTAATTAAGACATATAAGCACAATTTAAAAAAAGTACATTTTAAGATGAAATTTATAGGTAATGTTTTAGCTACAATAATTGGAATATTTATATTCTGTATGATATTTTTCTTCGGAATAATTTTAATTGGAGCTGTTTTTGGAGGAGATGATGATACTGTAACGGTAAAGAAAAACTCGGTAATTGAATTAGATTTATCAGAAGTTTCGCTAGATTATGCAGGAAAAATAAACTTTAAAGATTTTAACTATTTTGAAACCAATCATAACGGATTGACAGATGTTTTAAATGCAATTGATAACGCAAAAACTGACGATAAAATTCAAGGAATTTCAATTTTAAAAAATCAATCTAATTTAGGCTTAGCCCAAAGTCAAGCAATTAGAAAAAAATTAGCGGATTTTAAAAAATCGGGGAAATTTGTAGTTGCCTATTCTGACTATTTAACACAGAAAGATTATTATTTAAATTCAGTAGCAGATACTGTTTATTTAAATCCAATTGGCGAACTTGATTTTAAAGGTCTTTCTTCTGAAGTATTATTCATGAAAGAATTACAAGAAAAAACAGGAATAAAAATGGAAGTTATTCGTCATGGAAAATACAAAAGTGCAGTTGAACCTTACTTGAACCAAGAAATGAGTCCAGCAAACAGAGAACAAGTTACAGTTCTTTTAAATTCGGTTTGGAATACAATTGTAAGCGATATTTCAGAAAGCAGAAATATTTCAATAGATAGTTTAAATGCCATTGCTAATCAATTAAACGCAAGAACACCTGAGTTAGCATTAGCTCATAATTTAATTGACAAAGTATCTTATGAAGATGAATATCATAATGCTATTAAAACAAAATTAAAAGTTTCTAAAAAAGAAGACTATAATACAATTAGCATTTTAGATTATGCTAAAAACAATGCAACTTCAATATCTGATTATACTAAAAAAGATATTATTGCAGTAATCTATGCTCAAGGAGAAATTCGTGGTGGCGAAGGTGAAGTAAACATAATTGGCGAAGGTTCAATCAAACGTTCTTTAAAAGCGGCTCGCGAAGATAAAAATGTAAAATCAATTGTTCTTAGAATTGATAGTCCAGGAGGAAGCGCTTTAACATCTGAATTAATTTGGAGAGAAATAGAATTGACTAAAAAGATAAAACCAGTTGTAGTTTCTATGGGTAATGTTGCAGCTTCTGGCGGATATTACATTGCTTGTAATGCTAACACAATTTTCGCTGAAAAAAGTACAATAACAGGCTCTATTGGTGTTTTTGGAATGCTTCCAAACATGTCAACTTTTGCTAAAAACATTGGTATAAACGCTGAACAAGTTAAAACACATGAAAATGCTTCGGGATACAGTTTATTTGAACCAATTGATGAAAACTTCAAAAAAATCACATTAGAAAGTATAGAAACCATTTATGGAACATTCTTAAAGCGTGTTGCCGAAGGTAGAAAAATGACAACTGCACAAGTAGATTCTATTGCACAAGGAAGAGTTTGGACAGGAACTGATGCTTTAAAACTTGGACTAGTAGATAAAATTGGCGGGCTTGAAGATGCCATAAAACATGCAGCAACTCTAGGAAAAACAAAATCATATCAGGTTGAAAATTATCCTGAATACGAGCAAAGTTTTGAAGATTTATTAAACAATCTTACAGGAATTTCAATGTTCCAAACAAAAGATGCTTTATTAAGAGAACACCTTGGAGAGGAAAGTTATTTGTTAATTCAACAAATTAAAAAAGCAAATCAATTAAAAGGAGTTCAAGCACTAATGCCTTTTGAACTAAATATTAAGTAAGAGTTAAACGTTAATTAAAAAGCTATTTCAGAAACGGAATAGCTTTTTTTTGTATATTTTATATTCAAATTGATAATTTTATCATAAAGACGAATAAAAAAGTTAAAATTGGTATTACTTTTGTGCTGATAATTAAGCTAAAACGCATCTAACTTTTAAAAACAAAAAATCGACATGTCTAAAAAAATTAACTTTAAAAAAGTATTTATTGGTTTAGGAATTTTCCTTTTTTTATCAATAACAGCTCTTGCGGCTATTCCGTTTTTATTTAAAGATAAAATTCAAGCTATGGTCCTTAAGGCCATTAATGAAAATGTAGATGCTAAAGTTGCATTTGAAAACGTAGATTTAAGTTTATTTAAAAGTTTTCCAAATGCTAATGTTACTATAGACAAGCTTAGTATTATTAACAAAGCTCCTTTTGAAGGTGACACTTTATTCTATTCTGGCGAATTGAACTTAAAAATGAGTATTAAAGAGCTTTTTAAAGATGAAAATGAGCCTATGAACTTACAGGGTTTTAGCAGTGAAAATGCAGTTGTAAATATCATTTTTAATAAAGATGGATTAGGAAATTTCGACATTGCTTTAAAAAACAAAGATGAAGAAGATAAAAAAGAAGAAAGCAAACCTTTTGCATTAAACATACAAGAATATGCAATTAAGAATATGCACTTCACTTATTTAGATGAAGGTTCAAACATGAAAATGGTTTTAGACAGCATTAATCATGATGGTACTGGAAACTTTGCTTCACAAATACTTGATTTAGACACTCAAACAACAGCAAAACTTTCTTTCGAAATGGAAAAGACAAACTACATGAACAATGTAGCCATAACTCTTGACGCTGTTTTAGGAATTGATTTAGATAAAATGAAGTTTCAATTTAAAGAAAATAAAGCATTAATAAACCAATTGCCTTTAGAGTTTGACGGTTTTGTTCAAATGGTTGACGCCGGACAAGTTTATGATTTAAAATTCAACACACCAACATCTTCATTTACCAACTTTCTTGGTTTAATTCCTGAAGCATATTCTGGAGATATTAA
>PKEA01000075.1 GCA_002862805.1 Flavobacteriaceae bacterium
AATTTTCCAGAAACGATAACTTTTCGTGATAAATTAATAGCTGAATTAGATGTCGAATTAATCGTTCGCTATGTTCAAGATAGTATTAATTCAAATAAAGCACAGGAAGAAACAGGTAAGTATGCGAGTAGAAATTCGTTGCAAACCGTAACGCTTTTAGATGCTATCGAAGAATTCGGGTTTGATGCTTGTATTGGCGGAGCGCGTCGAGATGAAGAAAAATCTAGAGCCAAAGAACGCATCTTTTCAGTAAGAGACGATTTCGGACAATGGGATGCTAAAAAACAACGTCCGGAAATGTTTACAATTTTGAATGGTAAAATCAACTTTGGTGAAAACGTAAGAGCTTTTCCTATTAGTAATTGGACCGAAGAAGATGTGTGGAGTTACATCAAACAAGAAAATTTAGAATTACCTTCTATTTATTTCGCTCACGAACGCAAATTAGTAAAAAGAGACGGAGCCGTTTTAGCACACTCAGCGTATTTGAATTTGGTGGAAACCGATGAGATTGTTACCGATATTGTTCGTTTTCGTACGGTTGGAGATATGACATGTACAGCAGCTTTACCATCAAATGCAGCTACAATTGATGAAGTAATGTATGAAAACAAAGCATCAAAATCATCAGAAAGAGGAGCGAGGATAGATGATAAACGATCGGAAGCCGCTTTGGAACAAAGAAAAAAGGGAGGCTATTTTTGATGATTGGATCTTTGGATTATTAGATTTTTCGAAGAATCGAAGAATCGAACTTTCCAAGAATCGAAGAATCGTACTCTCAAATAATCTAACTATCGAATAAAAAAATGGAATTACTTAAAATAAATACAGCAGGAAGTGTCGATGACGGAAAAAGTACTTTAATAGGTCGTTTTCTGTATGATAATAATGCATTGACAATCGAGCAAGAAGAACTTGTTCGTAAAAAAACAAAAGAAAAAGGATTAGAAGATTTAGATTTTTCTGTGATTACTGATGGTTTAATTGCAGAACGAGAACAAGGAATTACTATCGATGTGGCTCATATCTACTTTTCTTCGGAAACTAGAAAGTTTATTATTGCTGATAGTCCTGGTCATGTGGAATATACTCGAAACATGGTGACTGGTGCTTCTAATTCCGATTTGTCGATTATCTTAATTGATGCTCGTAAAGGCTTATTGGAACAAACGCATCGTCATTATTTTATTAGTCGTATGTTGCGTTTGCAACAAGTGGTGTTTTGTATCAATAAAATGGATTTAGTCGAATATAGTGAAGATGTTTTTCTAAACATAGCTGCCGAAATCGACAAAATGGTGAAGCAATTAGAACCTATTCAACAAGATATTGCCATTATCCCAATTAGTTCTTTAAAAGGAGATAATGTAGTGCATGTTTCCAAAAATACACCTTGGTATAATGGAGAAACCTTGTCAACTGTTTTACATGGTTTCTCTAAGAAAGTAGAAAACACAAAACCATTTAGAATGGATGTGCAGCAAGTATATCATGTCCAAAATGATAAGTTTATAGATTACAGGTCGTATGCAGGTAGAGTAAGTTCTGGAAGTGTGAAAGTAGGAGATGTATTGAGTGTTTTGCCGTCTGAAAAAAAATCAGAAGTAATTGAAATTAGAAAATTTACAACGACTCTATCAGAAGCTAATACTGGTGATTCTATTCAAATTAGATTAAAAGACGAAATTGATATTAGCAGAGGAATGCTTTTGGCAAAAGAAACTACTCCTTTTCTTTTCGAAAAAGAAGTACAAGCACGTATAGTATGGTTAGACGAAAAACCTGCTAATTTAAGTGCAAAATATCATTTACAAGTTGCTTCAAGAACTACTTTTTGTAAAATTCAAGAAGTAAATTATTTAATAAATCCTGAAAATCCTTTAGAAAATTTTGAAGGATCTAGTATTGAATTAAATACTATTGCAGTTGTAAATTTAAAACTTGCAAATGCTCTTTTCTTAGATAAATTCTCAGAGAATAAAGCAAATGGAGCATTTATTTTAATTGATATGCAAACAAATAATACAGTTGCTGTTGGTTTTGTAGAATAAATTATTTAAAAGAAAACCTTAAAATACAAATTGTTTTAAGGTTTTTTTTTAAGGTTCTAATTGGTTCTTATTAATAATTAAAATGCAGTAGCTAATATATTTACAAGAGAACTACTTATATATTGAATACCAATTGCAATTACAATAAAACCAATAATACGTGAAATTGCTACAATACCCGATGCTCCTAATATTTTTGATAAGTAATGAGCGCTTTTTAAAATAAAAAAAATAGTAAGTGCTACACATAAGATAGCTGCACATGTAATAATTTTATCGGAAATTTCTGGTTGTTCTTGATACATAGCTATTAATAATGACATAGAGCCTGGGCCTGCGAGCATTGGCATTGCTAAAGGGGTAAGTGCAATGTCGTTTCTGTGCATAGCGTCATTAGTAACTTTTTTATTTAATCCTTTTCGCTTACTTATGTTTCCAGACAATAAAGAAAAGCCAGAATTAACAATAATAATTCCACCGGCAATTCTTAAAGCATCAATGCTAATTCCAAAAAAGTTAAGCACATATTCTCCAATAAAAAAGGATATTAAAAGAATTATAAAAACGTTTATAGCTGTCCAAATTGAAATTCTCGAGCGTTCTTTTTTGCTGTCATCTTGAGTTAGTCCAACAAAAATAGGAATTGCTCCTAAAGGATTAAGAACAGAAAATAGTGCGGCAAATACATAAATAAATAGCTCCATAATTTTTTTTGCAAAGATATAGCTACTTTTTTTAAATAGCTTTTAATGTAATGTTAACTCAAAGTTATAATTATTTTAGTAATTTTATATAAATATTCTAAATATGTGAAATCACAAATACTAATATTGTTTTTTAAACTATCTAAAAAAGTAAGCGATACACATTTCTAAAAAATAATAATATTTACATATGAAAACACTTGTTATAGGGGCTTCTACAAATAAAGAACGATATTCTTATAAAGCAATAAATAATTTATTAGCAAAAAGTCATCAAGTTGTGGCAATTGGAGCTGCAAAAGGAATGGTTTTAGATGTGCCTATTGAAACTGAAAAACTAGATTTTCATGCAATTGATACTATTACACTTTATATTAATCCAAAAGCACAGCAAGAATATTACGATTATATTCTATCATTAAAGCCAAGAAGAGTAATTTTTAATCCTGGAACTGAAAATGAAGAGTTTGAACAAATTCTAAAAGCTAATAATATTGCTTTTGAAGAATCTTGTACTTTAGTTTTGCTTGCTACGAATCAATATTAATCCTAAGAAAGTTAGTATTCCGTTTACGATTAATATTTCAAATCCAAAATTAAAACCAAACCATTCAAAACTGTAGTTGTTTAATAATAAAGAAATTACTACTGCTAAAATGGCTACAATTGGTACAAGAACATCTTTGACTTTCCATTTGGTAAATAAACCAAAACTATAAAGACCTAACAATGGCCCATAAGTAAACCCTGCAAATTTTAATACTTTATCAATGATACTTGAATCATTAAAGGCGTATTTGAAAAATAAGATTACAAAAATAGAAATTACTACAAACATTAAATGAATTCTTTTTCTTATTGTAACCTGTTTTACTTCATCGTATTTTTTCTCAATATCAAGAATATCAATACTAAAAGAAGTGGTTAATGATGTTAAAGCACTATCTGCACTTGAATAAGCTGCGGCGATAAGGCCAAGTAAAAAACTAAATGCTACGACTATTCCTAAATGCTTATTGGCTAAAATTGGAAATAAAGCATCACCATGAGCGTTAATACCATATTTTAAGGCATATTCTGTAAATAATAATCCTAAAACAAGAAAGAAAAAATTAACAATAGTAAGTACAATTGTAAACCAAAACATGTTTTTTTGCGCATCCTTTAGTGTTTTACATGTTAGGTTTTTTTGCATCATATCTTGGTCTAGACCTGTCATAACAATTGCTATAAAAGCACCAGATAAAAATTGTTTCCAAAAATAAGTTGGTTTATGTATGTCTTCAAAAAAGAAAGTTTTAGAAAAATCACTATCCGCTATAAAAGAAGAAAAATTTGAAATATTTAAACCTAAATCTTCAGAAACTACAACAATACAAATTCCAACAGATACTAACATGAAGAATGTTTGAAGTGTATCGGTCCAAATAATAGTTTTAATTCCAGATTTAAAAGTATATAGCCAAATTAATAAAATTGTTGCAGTTACGGTTATCCAATATGAAATGCCAAGTGGTTCAAATACTAAAGTTTGCAAAACATCGGCAACTAAAAGTAATCTTAAATTAGAGCCAACAGTTCTAGAGATAATAAAAAACCAAGCTCCTGTTTTATAAGAATATTTCCCAAATCGATCTTCTAAATACGTGTAAATAGAGGTTAAATTAAGTTTATAGTATAGTGGGAGTAAAACGGTAGCAATAATAAAGTATCCAACAATGTATCCTAAAACAATTTGAAAATAAACAAATTGAGAGCCTTCTACTTTTCCAGGAACGGAAATAAATGTTACTCCTGAAAGAGAAGATCCAATCATTCCAAAAGCTACTAAATACCAAGGCGATTGCTTGTTTGCTTTAAAAAAAGAGTCGTTATTTGAAACTTCTTTCTTTCCTGTAAAGTAAGAGAACAAAATAAGTACACTAAAATAAGATAGTATTAATATAAGAATTGATATTGGGCTCATAGTTTTTGCTTAATTTCAAACAAAGATAAAAGAATATATTAATAATAAAATGACTTACTTTTGTATTTTTGTAACTATGGAATTACCTTCAAAATTATTAGAAAATGCGGTAAATGAAATAGCTCAATTACCCGGAATTGGTAAAAGAACGGCACTTCGATTGGCTTTGCATTTACTTCGTCAACCTTTAGATCAAACGCAAAATTTAAGCTCTTCACTATTTAAATTAAGAAGTGAAATTTCTTATTGCACCGAATGTCATAATATTTCAGACGATAAAGTTTGTCTAATTTGTAGTAATACAAAAAGGGATAAGAGTTTAATATGTGTGGTTGAGGATGTTAGAGATGTTATGGCTATTGAAAATACAGGTTTGTTTAAAGGGGTTTACCATGTTTTAGGTGGTAAAATAAACCCTATTGAAGGAATTGGGCCTAGTCAGTTAAAAATAAGTACTTTAATTAACAAAATTAAGCTAGGAAATGTTGAAGAAATTATTTTTGCACTAAGTTCAACCATGGAGGGAGATACAACTAATTTTTATATTTATAAACAGATTAAAGATTTTAATATAAAAACATCAACAATTGCTAGAGGTGTTGCAATTGGAGATGAATTAGAATATGCTGATGAAGTAACATTAGGAAGAAGTTTGTTGCATAGAATTCCGTTTGAAAACTCGTTGAAACAGAATTAATTTTTTTAATATAAAAGGGTTTAAATTTCTCAAATTTAATTCTAAAAACTATATTTGTTTTCTTAAATAAAATGTAATGAAATTGTATAAATTTATATATATATTATTAATAGTAGTTTTTGCTACTTCGTGTATACCAAATAAAGACTTAATTTATTTACAGAAAGAACAAGAAAAGAATCAATTTATTCAGGTAAATGAATCTCTTTCAAAGCCTTATCGTGTTCAAACAAATGATATCTTATCAATATCAATAAAAGCCTTGGATCAACGATTAGTGGAAATGTTTAATCCATCTACTCAACTAAATCAAGTGCAGCAAAGTCCACAAACACTTTACTTCAATGGATTTACAGTTGATGATCATGGAAATATTAATATACCTGTTTTAGGAAACTTAAATGTTTTAGGTTATTCTGTTGAAGAAGTTAAAAACGAAATTGAAAAAAGACTTTTGGATGAATATTTTAAGAGTGAGGCGAGATTGTTTGTGAATGTAAAATTAGCGGGCTTAAGATATACTGTGAATGGTGAGATTAACACCCCAGGAACAAATGTATTGTTTCAGGATAAAGTAAACATAATGGAGGCAATTGCAAACTCTGGAGATATTACCATTACAGGAAATAGGAAAGAAGTGCAAGTTATTAGAAAATTACCTCAGGGCTTTGAAACATATTATATAGATTTAACTAGTTCAAAAGCATTTGAATCTCCAGTTTTCTATATACAACCAAATGATTATATCTATATAAAACCTTTGAAACAAAAGTCTTGGGGAACAGGAACCACTGGTGTTCAAACAATAGGAACAATTATAACTGCATTGTCATTAATAACAACGACTATTTTGTTAACTAGAAATCTATAATAGAGAATAAGATGTTAGATACTAAAGATTTTACTTTTTTTGAGTCTCAATCAAATTTCGATTTTAAAGGATTTTTTTTAAAGATTATTGGATATTGGAAATGGTTTGTGTTAAGTTTTATTATTACATTTCTAATTGCTTATAATGTAAATATTAGAAAAGAAAAGATATATGGAATGGAATCTAGTATTGTTGTTAAAGATGAAAACAATCCATTTTTTACAGCTAATACCAGTTTGGTTTTTAACTGGGGAGGTGTTTCAGATAAAGTTCAAACTGTAATTACAACATTAAAGTCGCGTTCGCACAATGAATTAGTTGTTGATAATCTAGAATATTATATCAATTACGAAGTTAAAGGCAAGTATTATTTTGAAGACGTTTATGGCAGTGTCCCTTTCTATGTGAAAATAGATAAAAATAAAGGGCAACTTTTAAATACGCCTATCAAAATTAAGTTTTTATCTTCTAATCAATATGAATTAAGTGTTGATTTTGCCGAATATCCATCGGGAAAACTAATCCATTACATTGATAACTCTCAAAGCGATTTAGGAACGTTAAATGATGTATTTGTTAAAAAATACAAGATTAATGAGGAAGTTAATTTGCCATTCTTAACATTAAATCTTCATTTAAATCCAGATGCAATTAATTTTAAAGGAAAAGAGTTTTATTTAAGATTTAGTGATTTTAATGGAACGGTTGCTAAGTATAAAGAAATTGATGTTTCTGCTGATACTAAAGCTGCTTCAGTTATTACCTTGCAATTACAAGGAGCAAATAAATATCGATTAGTAAAATATTTAAATACTACTGTATCAATGTTGAAAAAGATTCAGTTAGATGGTAAAAATCAATTTGCAACAAATACAATTAATTTTATTGATTCTACATTATTACAAATGGAAGGTCAAATAAAAGAAGCAGAAAATGAATTAAAAGATTTTAGAAGAGGAAAAAATGTATTTCAATTAGAAGCTGGTGGTGAGAAATTAACAGATAAAGTTTCAGAGTTCGATATAACAAAAGATGAACTTGAGCGTAAAAGCAAATATTTAAATTTATTGAATACATATTTGCTTAAAAATAACGACTTTTCTAAATTACCAGCTCCTTCAGTTGCAGGAATAGATGATCCAAACATTTTAATAAATGTATCAAAATTAATTCAATTGTCTACTCAAAGAGCTGAGTTAGGTTATTCAGTTAAAAGCAATAAAATGTTCACCGAGTTTGATTCGGAAATGGAAGCATTAAAAAAAGTATTACTCCAAAACATCATTAGTGCAAAAGCTTCCTTAAATGTAGATTTATCAATTGTAAATAGAAATATTTCTGTTCTTGAAGGCGAAATAAGTAAACTTCCAGAGCAACAACAAGATTTGGTTAAAATTACAAGAAAGTATGATCTAAAAGATAATTTATACAGTACTTTTTTACAAAAAAGAAGTGAAGCAGAAATTGTTAAAGCTGCTAACATTTCTGATATTGATTTTATTGATCCTGCTAAAGATGTAGGTGGTGGTTTAAGAGGGCCAAAAACAAGTATTAATTATATTTTAGCTTTTTTAATTGGGTTTTTAGTACCATTTCTTATCGTCTTTTTAATAACATTATTAGACAATAATATTAACACAACAGATGATATTCAAAAACTTACAAAAATTCCTTTAATTGGAGTAATTGGAAAGAGAAATACACTAAATAATTTGTCAGTTTTTGAAAAGCCAAAATCACCTTTAGCCGAGTCTTTTAGAGCTATTCGTTCTTCTTTACAATTTATGTATAAAAAACAAAAAGTAGAGGGCTCAAAAATTTTAATGCTAACATCATCAGTCAGTGGAGAAGGTAAAACATTTTGTTCAATTAACTTAGCAACCGTTTTTGCATTAAGTGAAAAGAAAACTGTAATTGTTGGATTAGATTTACGTAAACCAAGAATTTTTGGCGATTTTAATATTGATAATATTACGGGTGTTGTGAACTATTTAATTGGTCAAAAAACATTAGAAGAAGTAACTCAATCAACTCATATTCCATATTTAGATTTAATTACTTCAGGTCCTATTCCGCCAAACCCAGCTGAATTGTTAATGGGTGGAGCGATGGATGATTTAATTGAAGAGTTAAAACTAAAATATGATTACATTATTTTAGATACACCTCCTGTTGGTTTAGTTGCAGATGCTTTAGAATTAGCAAAATATGCAGATGCTACAATTTATGTAACAAGACAAGGATTTACCAAAAAAGGAATGCTTGCTGTTGTAAATGAAAAACATAAAAGAGGTGAACTTAGCAATATAAGTGTTTTGTTAAACGGCTTTCAGAATAAAAGTAAATATGGTTATGGCTATGGTTATGGCTATGGTTATGGCTATGGAGCTTATGGTGAGTCATATCATGATGAAGCAATAGAAGAAAAAGGAATTAAAAAAATATTAAATAAGTTTAGAAATAAAAACTCTTAAGTTTTGAAAGAAATAATAAAGAATAAAAAAATTCTTATTACTGGTGGAGCAGGATTTATAGGTTCTAATTTATGTAATCATTTTATTAAAAATAACAAAGTAGTTTGTTTGGATAACTTTGCTACAGGTCATTTTCATAATATTGCTCATTTAATGAATAATAAAAACTTCAAATTAATTGAGGGAGATATTAGGGATTATAAAACATGTGAAGATGCAGTAAAAGGAACTGACTATGTATTGCATCAGGCTGCGCTTGGCTCTGTTCCAAGATCAATTAATGACCCATTAACTTCAAATGAGGTTAATGTTTCAGGTTTTTTAAATGTTTTACAAGCAGCTACAAAAGAAGGGGTTTCTCGATTCGTTTATGCGGCAAGTTCGTCTACATATGGAGATTCTGAAGCGTTACCTAAAGTTGAAGATTGTATAGGTAAACCATTATCACCTTATGCTGTTACCAAATATGTAAATGAGCTTTATGCCGATGTATTTAGTAAAACCTATGGTATAGAAACAATTGGTCTAAGGTATTTTAACGTTTTTGGAAGAAATCAAGACCCAAATGGAGCTTATGCAGCGGTTATTCCTAAATTTGTAAAAAGTTTTATAAATCATGAAAGTCCGGTGGTAAATGGTGATGGCAACTTTTCTAGAGATTTTACCTATATTGATAATGTGATTCATATGAATGAAAAAGCATTAGAAACGCAAGATAAAAACGCTATCAATACAGTTTATAATACTGCTTTCGGTGATAGAGCTACTCTAAATGAGTTAATAAGTTATGTAAAAGAATATTTAGGTGAATTTGATCCTGAAATTTTAAAAGTAGAAGTTAAATATGGCCCTTTAAGAGCGGGAGATATACCTCATTCTTTAGCAAGTGTAGAAAAAGCAAAAAAATTATTAAATTATAATCCTCAATATTCACTAAAAACAGGACTTAAGGAGGCAGTTGAGTGGTATTGGAAAAATTTAAAATAGAATATGATTAAGAATATATGTTGTATTGGTGCAGGTTATGTTGGTGGTCCAACAATGGCTATTATTGCACAAAAGTGCCCTAATATTAAGGTTACAGTAGTAGATTTAAACGAGGAAAGAATTGCCGCTTGGAATGATGTTGATGTCAATAATATTCCTATTTATGAACCAGGTTTAAGCGAAATCGTTGCTGAATCTAGAGGAAGAAATTTGTTTTTTTCAACAGAAGTAGATAAAGCTATTGATGAAGCTGAAATGATTTTTATTTCGGTAAATACACCTACAAAAACTTATGGAGTAGGTAAAGGTATGGCGGCAGATTTAAAGTATATTGAATTATGTGCTCGCCAAATTGCAAGAGTAGCTAAGTCTGATAAAATAGTGGTTGAAAAATCTACTTTACCTGTTAGAACTGCAAGCGCTATTAAGGATATTTTAGATAATACAGGTAATGGAGTAAGTTTCCAAATTTTATCTAACCCAGAATTTTTAGCTGAAGGTACTGCAGTTGAAGATTTATTGGCTCCAGATAGAGTTTTAATTGGAGGAGATTCTTCTGAAGAAGGTAAAAAAGCAGTTCAGTCTTTAGTAGATGTGTATGCGAATTGGGTGCCTAAAGAAAATATTTTAACTACCAATGTTTGGTCGTCTGAATTGTCAAAATTAACGGCAAACGCATTTTTAGCGCAAAGAGTTTCTTCTATAAACGCAATGTCAGAACTTTGTGAGAAAACGGGAGCAGATGTAAATGAAGTTGCAAGAGCCATTGGAATGGACAGCAGAATTGGTTCAAAATTCTTGAAATCATCTGTAGGATTTGGAGGTTCTTGTTTTCAAAAAGACATCCTAAATTTAGTTTATATCGCTCAGTCATATGGATTAAATGAAGTAGCAGATTATTGGGAACAAGTGATTATTATGAATGATCACCAAAAAAGAAGGTTTGCAAAAAACATCATTAAAACATTATACAATACCGTTTCGGGTAAAAAGATTGCTTTCCTAGGTTGGGCATTTAAAAAAGACACAAACGATACAAGAGAATCAGCTGCAATTTATGTTGCCGATTATTTACTTTCTGAACAAGCTCACGTTTCTGTTTATGATCCAAAAGTGAGTGAAAAGCAAATTCTGTTCGATTTAAATTACTTGGCATCTAGAAGTGAAAATGATAATAAAAAAGGACTTTCGGTTATAGAAAATCCTTATGAAGTATGTGAAAACGCTCATGCTATTGCCGTGTTGACAGAATGGGATGAGTTTAAAACCTACGATTGGCAAAAAATATACGATTCAATGCTTAAGCCAGCATTCGTATTCGACGGAAGAAATTTATTAAATAAAGCAGAATTAGAAAAAATAGGATTTATTTATCAATCTATTGGTTCTTAAAAAAAAGATATGAGTACAAAAATAGCAATTATAGGATTAGGCTACGTAGGCTTACCGTTAGCTCGTTTGTTTGCCACAAAATTTAATGTGGTTGGTTTTGATATTAATCAAAATAGAATAAACGAACTTAACCAAGGTATTGATGCTACGCTTGAAATTGAAAATGACGTTTTAAAAGCAGTTTTAAAAGAGACCAATTCTGAAGCGAATGGATTGTTTTGTACAAATGATTTAAAAGAAATAGAATCGTGCAATTATTATATTGTTACGGTACCCACGCCGGTTGATAAGCACAATAAGCCCGATTTAACGCCTTTGTATAGAGCGAGTGAAACCGTTGCAAAAGTTTTGAAAAAAGGTGATATTGTTATTTATGAATCAACTGTTTACCCTGGAGTTACAGAAGAAGAATGCGTACCTGTCTTAGAGAAAAATTCAGGCTTGAAATTTAATGTAGATTTCTTCGCTGGGTATTCTCCAGAACGTATTAATCCGGGAGACAAAGAACATACGGTTGATAAAATATTAAAAGTTACCGCAGGTTCTACTCCAGAAATTGGAATTAAAGTAGACGATTTATATAAAACGGTAATTACTGCAGGAACACATTTAGCTCCTTGTATAAAAGTTGCTGAAGCGGCTAAAGTTATTGAAAACTCGCAACGCGATATTAATATTGCCTTTGTAAATGAGTTGGCAAAGATTTTTAACTTATTAGAAATTGATACAGCTGCAGTTTTAGAAGCAGCTGGTACCAAATGGAATTTCCTTCCTTTTAAACCAGGTTTGGTTGGCGGACATTGTATAGGGGTTGATCCTTATTATTTAGCACAAAAAGCACAAGAGAAAGGCTATCATCCTGAAATTATATTAGCTGGAAGAAGATTAAATGATTCTATGGGAGAATATGTAGCTTCTCAAGTTATCAAATACATGATTAAAAAAGGGGTAGTTGTAAATGGCGCTTCTATTTTAATGTTGGGAATTACATTTAAAGAGAATTGCCCCGATGTTCGTAATACAAAAATTGTAGATGTTATTTCCTCTTTAAAAGAATATGGAGTTAATGTAACTATTTTTGACCCTTTAGCTAACCCAGCTGAAGTGGTTCATGAATATGGACTTGAAGTGACTACTACTGTTCCAACCGAAAAATTTGACACTATTATTTTAGGTGTTGCACATAAAGAATTTAAAACATTAGATTTATCTCTTTTGAGAAAAGAAAACAGTGTATTGTATGATGTGAAAGGAGTTCTGCTTGAGGCTGTAGATGGGAAATTATGATATTTTTAAATTAAAAAAATGTCAAGTTCAATAACTATAGCTAAGAATACATTTTTTCTTTATATAAGAATGTTTTTAACAATGATTGTAAGTTTATATACTTCAAGAGTTGTATTGAATGTTTTAGGTATTGATGATTTTGGTATTTATAATATTATAGGTGGAGTTGTTGCATTATTGGGTTTCTTTTATGCAGCAATGACTTCAGCGACACAAAGATTCCTTTCATTTGAAATAGGGAAAAACGATTTTTCGAAAACAGCCAAAGTTTTCAGTGCAACTTTAAATATTTATATAGGAATTGCACTTGTTGTTTTATTATTTGCAGAGACTGTAGGTCTTTGGTTTATTAATAACAAATTGAATATTTCTTTAGACAGAATAGAAGCCTTAAATTTCGTTTATCAATTTTCCGTTTTATCATTTATTGTTGGAATGATTAGGGTTCCTTATAACTCTTTAATAATCGCTAAAGAAAAAATGGCGATTTACGCCATTTATAGTATTGTTGAAGTAATTTTAAAATTATTAATTGTATTTCTATTGTATTTTGGTAGATATGATAAATTGCAATTATATGCTGTTTTAACCTTTACAGTGACTACTTTAGTTTCTATTTTATACACTTTTTATTGTATCGCAAAATTTAAGGAAAGTCATTATTTCTTTTTTTACGAAAAAAAACTTTATAATGAGCTAATTAGTTATTCTGCTTGGAATTTATTTGGAAACTTTGCTTCTGTTGCTAAAGGGCAAGGGGTAAACGTTCTTTTGAATTTATTTTTTGGAACTTTTGTAAATGCAGCATATGGATTAACTCTACAAGTACAAAGTGCGATTAGTGTTTTTGTTAGTAATTTTCAATTAGCTATTAATCCGCAAATTATTAAAAGTTATGCTCAAAATAATATTGAAAAAACTCAAAAGTTAATTAATAAAAGTGCCAAGTTTTCTTATTTACTAATGCTTATATTAATTCTTCCTTTTTTATTTAATACTGATGCTGTTTTAAAGTTATGGTTAGTACATCCACCTAAATATACATCCATCTTTGTTAATCTTTGTCTGATTAATGTTTTAATTGATTCCTTTTCGGGACCTTTAATGACAGGTATACAAGCGACAGGAAAAATTAGAAAATATCAAGTAGTAGTAGGCTTTTTAGTTTTTTTAAATTTGCCTCTAAGTTATTTTTTTTTAAAGCTAAATCAAGCGCCCTATTTTGTGTGGTTTGTGAGTATTTTTATAGCGATTATTTCGCTTTTTTTTAGAATCTTTTTTTTAAGTCAGGTTATGAAATTTAATATAAAAGAATTTCTCACGGCTATAATTTTTAGATTAGTTTTACTATCTTTAATTCCTTTTCTTTTCTCTTACTATTTTGTGAATTCCTTTCATTTAGAAAATGAAATGAGTGATTTGTTTTTAAAAATAATTTCTATAGTAATTATAACTTTAATTGTTTCTTATTTATTTGTAATTGATAAAGACGAGAAGAATTTTATAAAAAAAATATTAAAAATTGAAAGTATCGATTAAAGACATAGTAAAAAATGATTTGTGTACAGGCTGTGGAGTTTGTATCTCAAAATCTACATCTTCAAGTATGGTTTTTGATACACACGGTTTTTTAGTACCCGATAATAATATATTTTTATCAACTAACGCTATACATTTATGCCCTTTTAATCCTTCTCCAGAAGAGGAGGTTAAAGATGAAGATAAAATCGCAGATATTTTTTTAAAAAACACTACTCATAAAGATTTAGAAATTGGCAAATACAATTCTATATATGTTGGATACGCCTCACAATATAGATTAACATCATCATCGGGTGGGTTGGCCACTTATGTCTTCGAACAATTGTTATTGGATCATATTGTTGATTATTTATTTGTGGTTACAGAAGTGAACAACCAGTATCAATATCAGCTGTTTAATTCAGCTCATGATATACGTAAAATCTCAAAAACAAGATATACACCAGTAACCTTATCAGAGTTATTTTCTATTTTAGATAAAATCGAAGGAAAAGTAGCTGTTTCTGGAGTAGCTTGTTTTATTAAAGCTATACGATTAAAACAATATTATAATCCTGAATTAAAAGAGAGGATTCCTTTTTTAGTTGGAATTATTTGTGGAGGTTTAAAAAGCAAACATTATTCTGATTTTTTAGCTCAAAAAGCCGGAATTGAAGAAAAATATTATCACCAAGATTACAGGGTTAAAGATCCAGAATCAAATGCAACAGACTATTCTTTTGGGGCTTTTAATACACATAATGAGTATTCTCAAGTTAAAATGAATAGTTTAGGCGATATGTGGGGTTCAGGTTTGTTTAAATCTAATGCGTGTGATTTCTGTGATGATGTTACCACTGAACTGGCCGATATTTCATTAGGTGATGCATGGTTGCAGCCATATGTAATGGAAGGTTTAGGTAACAGTGTTATTGTTACACGCTCTTCAACAGCAGATAAGATTATCCAGAATGGAATAAAAAGCGGAAAATTATTTGTCGAAAAACTTTCACTAGAAAAATTTAAAGAGTCTCAACAAGGTAGTTTTAATCATAGACATAAAGGATTAAAATATAGGATACAAATTAATGAAAGGCAAGGTAAAATTATACCTTATAAAAGGAATAGGTTTTTTGAAGAAATTCCATTTTACCTTAAGATTGTTCAAAAACAAAGAATGAAGGTTAGAGCACTTAGTCATTTGATTTGGAATAAAAATCAAAATGCTATTCAGTTTGAAAATGAGATGGAAGTATCCAGAGAAAGACTGTCAAGAGTAACTCTTTTTAGCCATAGGTTAAAGAAGATACAAGGTATAATTTTTAAAAAAATAAAATGAAAAAAATAGCAATATTAACACAACCTTTAATAGCAAACTATGGTGGCATATTGCAAAATTATGCTTTACAAATTATACTTAAAAAAAAAGGTTACCATCCTACAACAGTAAATAGAGTAGCTAATTCACAACCCAAATGGAGGAAATTATTAAGTAGTATAAAAAACAATACTTATAATAGGTTTAAAGGGGTTAATAGAAGAATCTTTTCAACTTCTGAAATGGATTTTATAACACAAAATACTAAACAGTTTATTAATAAAAATATAAGTGTTTCTGAAAATATTGATAGTACGCATTTATTAAAAAAACATTTTGAAAATACTAATTACGATACTGTAATTGTAGGCAGTGATCAAACTTGGAGACCAAAGATGTCGGCTAATATTTATAATTATTTTTTAGATTTCTTAGAAGATAATAACACGATTAATAAAATGGCTTACGCTTCGTCTTTTGGTACAAATGAATGGGAATTTAATTCAGTAGAAACAGAACGTTCTAAAGAATTAATACAAAAATTTTCAAAAGTATCTGTTCGAGAAATTTCTGGAATAGCATTATGTAGTACGTTTTTAAACAAAGAAGCAATTCAAGTTTTAGACCCAACTATGCTTTTGAATAAAGAGGATTATATTACTCTTTTCAAAAATGAAAACCTCCCTAGTCATAAAGGAATTTTTACATACATTTTAGATAAAAATCATGAAAAACAAAATGTAATACATGAAGTTGAAACATTTTGTCAATTAGGGAGTTTTACAAACCAACCCCAAAAAGAATTTTTTACGGATCTCTCTCAAAATTTAGGTGATTATGTATATCCAAAAATAGAAAGTTGGTTAAAATCTTTTCATGATGCTGATTTTGTGGTAACAGATTCTTTTCATGGAATGGTGTTTTCTATTTTGTTTAATAAACCTTTTTTAGTTTTATTAAATAAAGAAAGAGGCGCCTCTCGATTTCATTCTTTATTAAGTCAATTAAGGTTAGAAGACCGATTGATCACAAATTATAATGAGTTTTCAAAAGATGTTTTAAGTAAAACTATTGATTTCGAAAATGTAAATAAAATGGTAGAATCGTTAAGGAAAATTTCTTTAGATTTTTTATCTAATAGTATTGAAAAAAAATAGTTCATGAAAATTTCTGTTATCATACCCGTTTTTAATGTAGATACTAAATTAAAAAGATGCTTAGATTCATTAGTATGCCAAAAGTATGCTGATTTTGAAGTCCTGTTAATAAATGATGGTTCAACAGATGATTCAGGTTTAGTTTGCGAACATTTTACTCAATTAGATAATAGATTTATAACTATTCATAAAGATAATGAAGGAGTAAGTAAAGCTAGAAACTTAGGTTTAGAAAAAGCTTCAGGAGTTTTTATATGTTTTGTGGATTCTGATGATGAAGTTTTAGAGAATTATTTACAAAATTTAATTGACGATTTTTATAAGTCTAAAAATACCAGCTTAGTTTTTCAAGGAGTTAAGCGTTTTAAAGATGGAGTTGAGGTGTCTTCAACTGAAATAAAGCAAGGCATTGTTGAGGTAAATAATTATGAAAAAATGTTTATAGATTTTGAAATATCACTTAATGGGAATCCTGTTTCAAAATTATTTATCACCAAAATTATCAAAAACAATAATCTAAAATTTAATGAAGATTTCTGTTATAATGAAGATAAAATTTTTATTCTAGAATATTTGTTATTTTGTACAGGTAAGGTGGTTTTTTCGAGTACGGTTAATTATAAATATTATATTAATTCAGGGTCTTTAACCAATAAATTATTGACCCCAGACGATTATTGGAACCCTTATGTGTATTTTAAGAATCTGATAAAAGATAAATTTAATATAAACTATAATGATGAAAAGTATAATGTTATATATACTAATTTTAAAATTTATTTGCATATGTTTATGAATGCCGTTTTTGTCAAAAGTAGAGGGAAAGAAAACGTTTACCTGACAAAAATGGATAATGAAGATTGGATTATTTATAAAAGAATTTCCAATAAAAGAAGTTCTTTTGGTAGAAAAATATTCGACTATTTTTTATTTCAAAACAATTTATATGTTCCACGACTTATTGCAAAATATATCATTGCACCTCATTTTAAAAGTTAGAACATTATAGTTTTTTTGAATTTAATTATGGATATAAGTAGTTTTTATTAAGGAATATAATAGTGTAAAATGAGTAGAAATTTAATGATATTTTCTTTCGATTTTCCACCTTCAAGCGGAGGTGTCGCTAGACTGTGTAATGAAATAGCAATTGGCATGAGCTCCTATTATGAATCTGTTACAGTAGTAACACGAAGTAAAGTGGGAAGTCAAATTCCATATAATGATAAAAAAGTAACTGTTGTTTCACTTTCTTCAAAACGATTTGTTTGCGAAATACAAGCTTTACGTTTTTTTAGTAAGATGAAGAACAAAAAAAAATACGATATAATTTGTGGCTTATGGCACCCTGAAGCTCTTTTGGTTATGTTGGCGGGTTTTAAAAATGTTTTTATTTTAGGACATGGAACGGAATTTTTAGATGGTTCTAGTAAATTTAGACGCCATTTTTGGTTGTCTTTTTATGCAAAAAATATTTTAAAAAAAGCAAAACTTGTTATTGCAAATAGTAATTACACAAAACAATTAATTTTAAATATAAATCATAAAATAAATGCCACTTGCTTACCGTTGGGTGTAAACGAAAGTTTTTTTCAACCCATAAAAACCAATGTTTTAAACAACGAAATGATTAAGGTTGCTTCCCTTTCGAGAATAGTACAATTTAAGGGTTATGATTTTATAGCCAAAGCAATTGCAACTTTACCTCATGAATTTAAAAAAAGAATTCAATGGAACATTGGAGGAACCGGCCCTTATTTAGAAGAGCTAAAAAGATTGGTTCTTCAATTAGGTATTCAGGAGCAAGTTTGTTTTAATGGATTTATCCCAGATAAAAAATTGCCTGATTTTTATAATGCAAACGATATTTTTGTACTTTGCACAAGAGCCCAAGAAAATACAAATGAAGTTGAAGGTTTTGGTTTAGTTTTTCTAGAAGCGCAGTCATGTGGTATTCCAGTTATTGGAACTTTGTCTGGAGGTATTTCAGATGCAGTACAAAACGGAAATGGAGGTTGGTTGATAGAACAAGATAATATTACAGAGCTTCAAAATGTGTTAATTGACAGTCTTATAAATAGAGAATTATTAATTGCTCAATCTTTAAAAGCAAGAAAAAGAATTGTAGAAGAATGTACATGGGCAATTTATAATAGTAAATTAAATAAATTATTGACTACTTGATCCCTGTTGAACTATATACTAGTATTTATTATTTAATATTATCAATAACGATTGTATTATCAATACTCCCTTTGTTTTTTAGGGATGATATTGAACAGTTTCCAAAAATTAATTTATACGTTGGTACATTTCTTATTTTACTAATAACACTTTCTTTTATAGGATTTAGAGATCCTTATGCAAGTTCAAAATATTTTGGAGACACTATTCAATACACAAATACTTTTAATCAACTTGAAAATGCAACTTATGGAGCAAAAAAAGATGTTGGTTTTTATTCATTAATGGTAATTGTTAAATCTTTAATGAGTGTAAAAGGTTTTTATATTTTGTGTTCTTTGTTATATGTTTTACCTGTATACTATACTTTTAAAAAATGGTTTAAAGAATATGCTTTTTTTGCCCTATTACTATTTGTTTCTTCCATGTCGTTTTGGGGTTTTGGAGTAAATGGAGTTAGAAATGGTTTGGCAACTTCTATTTTTATTTTTGCATTAGGTTTTCAAAAAAACTATTTTCTGGCTTTAGGATTTATGTTATTGGCTATTACTTTTCACTCTTCACTAGTCTTGCCTTTTATTGCTTACCTTTTAACATTTAAAGTTGTAAACTCAAAAATTTTGATTAAGATTTGGCTTTTTGCTGTAGTCATAAGTTTTTTAATAGGAAGTCAAATAGAAACGTTAATGGGCGATTTTTTTATTAATTCTGGTTTTACAGATGATAGGCGTATTGATACCTATTTTGCTGATGAAATTGATGGTGAATTAGCAGATAAGCGTTATAGGGTTGATTTTATAATTTACAGTGGTATACCAATATTTTTAGGTTATTTTTATAAATATAAATTATTGTTTAGTTCCAAAATTTATGATAAAATATTTAATTTATACATAATATCAAATACTGTTTGGGTGCTTTTTATTTATTTAGCTTATACAAATAGAACCGCTTACCTTTCTTGGTTTTTAATACCTATAGTCTTAGTTTATCCAATTTTAGTTGATGAGAAAATCATCAAAAAGAAGAGCGTTTTATTAGGGGCTTTAATTGCCGGTAGTTTAATTTTTTCTTTGTTAATCTATATAAAAACTTAATTTAGATTATGACAAATGTAGCGGTAATAATACCAGTTTTTAATAGCGGTATAACAATATTAAAAGCTTTAGAATCTTTAGAAAAACAATCTTTTAAGGCATGGAGGGCTATAATAATAAATGATGGTTCTACAGACGACACTTTAAATGTTATAAATAAGTATAGCTCAAAGAAAATAGAAATAATAAATCTTCAAAAGAATCATGGAAGAGGTTATGCCAGACAAGTAGGTTTAGAAAGAGTAAGAGAAATGAAAATTCCATATATGTGTATGTTGGATGCGGATGATTTTTATTTTCCAGATAAACTCGAATTTCAATTTAATTATATGGAACAGCATCCAGATGTAACTTTACTTTCATCTGCGATGGCTTTATCCGATAAAAATAATAATTTGTACAGTGTAATTCGACCTTTTGAAAATGAAACTGCTTTTTATTTTAATTCTTTTATAAATTTTATTCAACTGCCTCATGCTTCTTCTATTATTCGTATTCAAGATATTGAAGGAGTAAATTATGATAAAACTTTCAGGTTTTCTGAAGATTTAGATTTTTTAAGAAGGATTCTTATTAAGAAAAAATATGCCTTTACACCTAGAATTCATTATGGTTATAAAAGAGACAACTCTTTTTCATTTTATAAATATTTCAAATCAATTAGTTTTAATATAAAATCCTTTAATAGACTAGAAGTAAGTATACTTCAAAAAATAAAATACGCTACAACTTCTGTTTTGAAAACTTCTGTTGTTTTTATTTTAAGTATTTTTGGGGTTGAAAAATTATACTTATCAAAAGTTGGGCAAAAACCAAGTCTTCAAGATTGTAAGAAATATGAAAACTTTGAAGGTAAATTTTAAAAATTATAATGAAAAAAATCTGTTTCATAGTTTCTACTCCATTAACAGCAAATGCATTTTTGTTGAAGCATTTTGAATACCTTTCAAGGGAATTTCAAATTACTTTGGTTGCTAATTATGACGGAACAATTCAAGATAAAATTCCTTTTGTAACCCATAAAAAAGACATTAAAATAAATAGAAATATTGCTATTTTTTCAGATGTAATGGCCTTAATCAAATTAAGTATTTACTTAAAACAAGAAAGATTTAATGCCGTGCATACGGTTACTCCTAAGGCAGGTTTAATAGGAATACTTGCGGCTTGGTTGTCTAAAACACCCATTAGAATTCATATTTTTACAGGACAAGTTTGGCACACACAAACGGGATTAAAAAAACGATTTTTAAAATTCTTAGATACAATTATAGTTACATTTTCAACACATATTCTTGTAGACGGTCAATCGCAAAGACGATTTTTAATTGCAAATAAAATTATAAAAGAATCCAATTCTCAAGTATTGGGTAAAGGTTCAATCAGTGGAGTAGATGTTGGTCGTTTTAACCCCACAGCATCCGTTAGAAAAAAATATAGAGTACAATTAGGTTATAATGAAAATGATGTTGTTTTTGCTTTTTTAGGCAGAATGAACATCGATAAAGGCATATTAGATTTAGCACATGCTTTTCAACAATTGAATGTAAAATATCCAAACGTACGATTACTTTTGGTAGGTTTTGATGAAGAAAACATGGAAACTCAACTTCAAACAATTATAACTTCCAATTATTTCTTTTTTGGATCAACCTCAAAACCAGAAGAAGTTTTGCAGGCTGCTGATGTTTTTTGTTTGCCCAGTTATAGAGAAGGTTTTGGAACAAGTGTTATTGAAGCTTCATTATTAGAATTGCCCATAATTTGCAGCGACACTTATGGTTTAGCAGAAACGATTCTTGAAAACAAAACTGGTTTACGCCATGAAGTAAAAAATATAAACCAACTCTATAATCAAATGGAATTGTTAGTTACAAAAGAAACCACTCGAAAAGTTTTAGGTAAAGAAGGAAGAAATTATGTTATTCAAAATTTTTCAGCTGCTGAGGTGTCTGAACAATGGTTGCGATTTTATAAAGAATTAGTATAATAAATGTATAAAAATTTTATTAAAATAATACTAGATTTTATATTGTCCTTAATTGGATTCATAGTGCTGTTTCCTTTGTTTTTTGCAATAACTATATTGTTGACTATTGCCAATAATGGAAAACCCTTTTTTGTTCAAAAGCGACCAGGTTATCAAGGAAAAATATTCAGCATCGTTAAGTTCAAAACGATGAATGATAAAAAAGATGCCAAAGGGAATCTTTTATCAGATGCTGAACGATTAACGCGTATTGGATCTTTTGTTCGAAAAACATCATTAGACGAAATTCCTCAATTGCTAAATGTTTTAATTGGCGATATGAGCCTTATAGGGCCAAGACCCTTATTAACACAATATATGAATTTGTATTCTCCTTATCAAAATAGGAGGCATGAGGTGAAACCCGGAATTACAGGTTGGGCACAAGTAAACGGTAGAAATGCAATTGACTGGGAAACAAAATTTGATTTAGATGTTTTTTATGTTGAAAACTTGTCTTTTAAATTAGATGTAAAAATTATTTTAAAAACCATAAAGAAAATACTCATTAGCGAAGGTATAAATGCTGAAAATGCCGCAACAATAGAGCCTTTTAGCGGGAACACAGATATAGTCGTTTTTGGCTGTGGCGGACATTCAAAAGTTGTAATCGATGTCTTGTTAGAAGAAAATAAATACCAAATTAAAGCTGTTTTTGATGATAACCCTAATGTTGTAGAATTATATGGATTTAAGGTTTTTTTAAACACCAATACAGATTTTTTTAAAAACAAAAATGCTATTATTGCAATAGGAAGCAATCAAATTAGAAAAAAAATAGCCACAACCTTAAATACAAATTTTGTCATGACCATTCATCCATCTGCAGTAGTTTCTAAGTTTGCTAAAATTGGAAAAGGAACACAAATAATGGCTACAGCAGTCGTTAATCCTGGCGCCATAATTGGCGATCATTGTATTATTAATACTGGTGCAATTGTAGAGCATGATTGTATGATTTCTAGTTATGTTCATATATCGCCTAATGCTACTTTAGGTGGAGGTGTATCTGTTGGAGAGCGAACCCAAATAGGAATAGGCGCTTCGGTTTTGCCCGGTTTGCAAATAGGTAAAAATGCACAAATAGGAGCAGGTGCTGTAATCATTGAAAACGTACCCGATAATGCCGTTGTTGTAGGGGTTCCTGGGAGAATAATAAAATACCAAGAAGAAATTAAAAATGAGCAATAAAATCTGGCTTTCTTCACCTCATATGGGTGGAAACGAACAAAAATACATTCAAGAAGCATTTGCTGAAAATTGGATTGCACCGCTAGGTCCAAATGTTAATGGTTTTGAAAAAGATATTGAGTGCTATTTGAATGAAGGTGTTTTTGTTGCTGCCTTAAGCTCGGGAACTGCAGCAATTCACTTGGCCTTAATTTTATTAGGAATAGAAAAAGACGATGAGGTCATTTGTCAATCCATGACGTTTTCGGCTTCGGCAAATCCAATTGTTTATCAAAATGCAATTCCTGTTTTTGTAGATAGCGAAAAAGAGACCTGGAACATGTGTCCAAAAGCTTTAGAAGAGGCTATAATTGATAGAACAGCAAAGGGTAAAAAACCTAAGGCCATTATAGTAGTTCATTTATATGGAATGCCTTATAAAGTAGATGAGATAAGAGCGGTTGCTGATAAATACAATATCCCTATTATTGAAGACAGTGCTGAGGCGTTAGGCAGTTCTTATAAAGGGCAAAAATGTGGTACTTTTGGAGATGTTTCTATCTTATCGTTTAACGGAAATAAAATCATTACCACTTCTGGGGGTGGAGCTTTAGTAACAAAAACAAAAGCAATAAAAGAGAAGGCCGTTTTCTTAGCCACACAAGCTAGAGATGCCGCACCACATTATGAACACAGTCAAATAGGGTATAATTACAGGTTAAGTAATGTTTGCGCGGGAATTGGTCGCGGACAAATGGAGGTGTTAGATGAGCATGTGCAATTGCGCAGAACAATGAATCAGTTTTATGCAAATTATTTTTCTGGAATTAATGATGTTTCAATCTTACAAGAACCTTCACATCATTTTTATTCAAATCATTGGTTAAGTGCAATTGTCTTACAATCTTATGAGCAACGAGAAGCTTTAAGGCTTGCGCTTGAAAGCGAAAATATTGAATCTAGACCTTTGTGGAAACCGATGCACTTACAACCTGTATTTACTAAATATCTTTTTTTTGGAAACGGAACTTCAGAAGATTTATTTAACAGAGGATTGTGTTTGCCTTCGGGTTCTAATTTATCTGTAGCTGATAAAAATAGAATTGAAGGGGCTTTAGATGCTTTTTTTAAAAAGTAATTTTAATATTAATATCTAAATAAGACTGTTAAGTCAATAAGTTTAATATTTTTGTTGTCCCAATTCTTTTAAATTCAAATACTTTGACAAATAATGAACATAAACCAAGTTCTTCTTTGCTAAAAAAAGTAGGAACACTTTTCTTAGCAAACCGATTTTCTAATCTTGGTTATTTACCCAGATGGATTGTTTTTTGTATGGATGTTTGTATCGTTTTTTTTGCAAGTATCATAACCTATTATATTGTTGAAAACCTTACATTCAGGCACTATGATACGTATTCAATTCTTTCTAGGTATATCATAACTATTTTTACCTATATATTTTTCTTTTTTGCATTTAGAACTTATGCAGGAATCATAAGACACTCCAGTTTTATTGACGCTTTAAAATTATTAGTTTCAACTTTTGCTACTTTTTTAGCATTAGTCACTTTAAATTACACCCACTTTTTAATTACAGGGAATAAAATATTTCTTTTTCCTGTTTTATTAATTCATTTTATCATTTCATTTGTATTGTTGTTTTTATTTAGAGTAGCCGTTAAATTCATGTATGAAAAATATATTGAATACGGTAATTTAGAAAAAGAACAAAGAGTTATTCTTTTTGGAAAAGACAGTAATGCAGTTGCAGTTGCTAATGCTTTAAATTTAGAACAACCCAGAAAGTATAGAGTGGTTGCCTTTGTAGATAACGGCACATCACATGATCTTAGGTTGCTGTTGGGTTTGCCTATAGTAAATTATTCCCAAAACATAGCGGCAATTTTAGAAGAGTTCAATGCTCAAGCTTTAATTATAACCGATAGGATGCTGAGTAAAAAGCAACAAATAAAAATTGTTGACGATTGTTTAGATAACGATTTCAAAGTATTAACTCTTGAAAAAGTAAAAGATTGGCAAGATCAAAAAGACCTTTCTAAAAACCTTAAAAATTTCGATATTAATGATTTGTTAGAACGAAAACCCATACAGTTAAATACCCTTCAAATATCAAATCAATTAAAAGAAAAAATTGTATTAATTACTGGAGCAGCAGGTTCTATAGGTAGCGAAATCGTTGCCCAAATTATAACTTTTAATCCGCATGCAATAGTATTAGTAGATCAAGCAGAAACACCTCTGTATGATTTAGTGAATGGAATAGTCAAAAATGTAAAGCATATTAAAATTATTCCTTATGTTGCTGATGTAAAAGATGTTCAAATGATGGACTTCATTTTTAAAGAACACAAACCTCAAGTGGTTTATCATGCGGCGGCTTACAAGCACGTTCCTTTAATGGAAGATAATCCGTATCAAGCAATTTATACTAATGTAATTGGCACTAAGAATACAGTCGATTTAGCTGTAAAATATGCAGTAGAGTCCTTTGTTATGATTTCGACAGATAAGGCTGTTAATCCCAGTAATATAATGGGGGCAAGTAAAAGAATAGCGGAACAATATGTGCAATCCTTGGCTTTTAAAATAAATGAACATAACACATCAAAAACAAAGATAATCACAACCCGTTTTGGAAATGTATTGGGTTCGAATGGTTCTGTTGTACCTTTATTTACCAAGCAAATTCAAGAAGGTGGTCCGTTAACCGTTACGCATCCCGATATCATTCGTTATTTTATGACCATTCCCGAAGCTTGCCAATTGGTTCTTGAAGCCGGTTCTATGGGAAATGGTGGCGAAATATATATATTTGATATGGGTAAACCTGTTAAAATTATTGACTTGGCTCATAAAATGATAAAACTGGCCGGCTTTATTCCCAATACAGAAATGGAAATCAAAATTACAGGTTTACGACCGGGTGAAAAACTATATGAAGAACTGTTAAACGATAGTGCTAAAACATTGAAAACCCATCACGATAAAATAATGATTTCTAAAGAAGCAGAAGAGTTTAATTATGAAATTGTAAATTCAGATATTGAATCCTTAAAAGTTTTATTAGCCACTTTTAATACGGTTGAAATTGTAAAGAAAATGAAACAAATGGTACCCGAATTTATAAGCATGAATTCGAGCTTCGAGAAATTAGATTAGAAGTTATATAAAGAATCTTATATTTGTTAAAATTTAAAAGAAGAGAATGAAATTTAAAAATGCAATATATCTAGTACTGTTTTCCTTTTTGATAGCTTCCTGTGCTTCAAAAGAAAATATAGTGTATTTACAAAATAATAATATCACTTCCAGTGCAACACAATATGAACCTACCATACAACCGGATGATGTATTGTCTATTATGGTTAGCTCTGAAAATCCTGAAGTAGCCGCACCTTATAATTTAAAAAGTGTAGCCATACAAAATGCTACCGAAGTTATTGCGGTAAATGAACAAGTCCAAGCCTATATAGTAAACAGTAAGGGAGCTATTCAATTTCCAATGTTAGGAGATATTGTATTAGGTGGTTTAACTAAAACAGAAGCCATTGATAAATTAAAATCAATATTAAAAGACCATGTAAAAGATGCCATAATTCATATGCGAATCTTAAATTTTAAAGTTTCAGTTTTAGGAGAAGTAGCAAAACCAGGAACTTTTACTGTTAATAGCGAAAGAATTACAATATTAGAAGCATTAAGTATGGCCGGCGATCTTACGGTTTACGGAAAGCGAAAAAATATTTTGGTCATTCGCGAAAAAAATGGAGTTAAAACAACTCAACAAATTGATTTAACAAACTCCGACTTTTTAAATTCCGAATATTATTATTTGGTTCAAAACGATGTAGTGTATGTTGAACCCAATAAAACAAAAGTAAATTCATCAGTAGTTGGACCAAATTTAACAGTAGCCATCTCGGCTATTTCATTACTAGTTACTATTTTAGCTATTACAATACGATAAAATGCAAAAAAAAGAAAGCTCAATTAGTTCATCAAATAACTTTAACCTAAAAGAAGAGGTTTATAAATATTTATCCCAATGGAAATGGTTCGTATTGGGTGTGTTTCTTTGTTTAGCTGGAGCCTATTTGTATTTAAGATATTCCGTACCTCAATATAAAGCCAATGCTACGATTTTGGTTAAAGATGATCGAAAAGGTGGAATTGCAAACGAACTTTCTGCTTTTTCAGATTTAGGGATGTTGTCTAATATTAAAAGTAATGTAGACAATGAAGTTGAGGTTATCAAATCGAGAACGTTAATTGATAGAACGATCCAAGATTTAGAGCTTACAATCGTTTACATGAATATTGGGAGGGTAAAGTCGGAAGAACTGTACAAAAGTTACCCTGTTAAAATGGTGGTGCTTAAAGCAGATGAAAACTATTTTAGTAGCTATAAAAAATACCGTATTCAACATCATGATGCTGCTTCTTTTAAACTCTATAACGATTCAGATTCTGCTATTGGAACGTTTAAATATGGAGAAAAAATTAAAGTAAACGAAGCTGTTTTACAATTTATCAAAACAAAAGATTACAGTCTTAATAAAGAGTTTAATATTGCGGTGAATTATTACCCCAAAGCACAACTCGTAGAAAGTTTTAGAAACAGGTTGTTGGTTAGTACTTTAAGTAAAAACACGAGTGTTATAGAATTAAGTATTGTTGATCCTGTAAAATCAAAAGCTGTTGATTTTTTAAACGAATTGGTGTCAAATTATAATAAAGATGCAATTGATGATAAAAAATATGTATCTGAAAACACCTCAAAATTTATAGACCAGCGCTTAGAGCTTATAGCAAAAGAACTTCAAGGGGTAGAGCAAGATGTGGAAGCTTTTAAAAAGTCCAATCAAGTTACCGACATCGTTTCTGAAGCCGGTTTGTTTTTAGAAAATGCCAGTGAAGTGGAAAAGCAAAAAATGACCAACTTAACTCAGATTAAAGTGGTCGAAACCATGATGGAGTATGTCAATTCTAGTGCTTTTTCAGAAACATTACCAGCCAACATAATAGCGCAAGATCAAGGCGCAACAAGTTTAATTTCCGATTATAATAAATTAGTTTTAGAACGCAATAAACTTACCAAAACGGCAGGCGAAAAAAACACATTGGTAAAAGCATTAGATGCTAAAATTACTTCGTTAAAGCAAAACGTTAAAGCGAGTTTAGCGCAATATAAATCGTCTTTAGAAATTCAACAACAAGACTTAACCCGACAAAAAGCTAAAGTGGCAGGTAAAATAGCTCAAATTCCTACACAAGAACGTTTGTTTCGCGATATTGATAGAAAACAGCATGTAAAAGAAGCTTTGTTTCTTTACTTATTGCAAAAAAGAGAAGAAATGGCTATTTCTTTAGCGGTTACGGCTCCTAATGCAAAAGTAATTGACTTCGCTATTTCTTCTTCGGTTCCTGTATCGCCTAATAAAAGAATAATTTACTTGGGAAGTTTGCTTTTAGGAATACTCATCCCTTTTGGGATAATTTATGTAAACGATTTATTCGATACTAAAATTAAATCAAGAGTAGATATAGAACGCGCTACAACGTTACCATTTTTAGGTGAAATCCCTCGATTAGATACCGGTGTGCTTTTAGTTGAAAACTCATCGAGATCCAGTACAGCAGAAGCCATGCGAATTGTAAGGACCAATTTAGAATTCTTACTCAATGAAGTGGAAGAAGGAATAGCAAAAACCATATTTTTAACCTCTACTTATCCTAAAGAAGGAAAAACATTTGTGTCGGTTAATTTAGCGTCAATAATTTCGAAATCTAATGATAAGGTATTGTTAATAGGTGCAGACATTCGTAACCCTAAATTAGATGATTATATGCAATTGCCTCAAAAAGGGTTAACCAACTTTTTAGCAGATAAAACAAGTGCCTCTATAAACGATTTTATTGTGAGTAGTAAAGAGATCCCTAATTTACACGTATTACCTGCTGGAATTATTCCGCCAAATCCTGCAGAATTGTTAATGGGGTCTAAATTTAATATTGCTTTTGAAGAATTAAAAAAACAGTACAATTATATAATTGTAGATACTGCTCCGGTAAGCTTAGTAACGGATACTTTAATTATTGCTAAAAATGCAGATGCTTTTGTATATGTGGCAAGAGCAAACTTCTTAGATAAAAGAATGTTAGAGCTACCTGAAAAATTATACAGAGAGAAAAAACTACCTAACATGTCTATCCTGTTAAATGACTCTGTAACGAGAAAACAATATGGCTATGGCTATGGTTACGGTTATGAAGCAGAAAGTAAAAACAAGAAATCTTGGAAAAACATTTTTAAGAAATAAGTTTTAGTTAAAAAACACATTAGCACTTATTGCTTTTTCAAACGCTTCTTCATTCTTAATAATAATTTTATTTTGAAAAGACTTTATGTGGTTTTCATGATGAATGTCACTTCCAACAAAATCAATCATCTTTTTTCCTAAAAGAGTATCAGCCGCTATGGCAACATCTTTTCCATAATAACCAACAGAAGAAAGTAAATTCATTTGAAACAAACAACCTGCCTTTTTTAACTCCTTATACATTTTGAAGTTATTGTGGTAAAAATTATAACGTTCTGGATGGGCCAATACCGGTTGGTAGCCTTTTAACTGCAATTCAAAAAGAATTTCCAGCAATTGCATGGGAGGATTTAAATACGACATTTCAACCAACACATAATTGTCTTTTAGCGTTAAAAGCGGTTCTGCTTTAAATTGTGCTAAAAAATTTTCATCCATGAAATACTCTGATGCTACACCAAGCTGTAAGTTTTCAGTTTCTTGAGGTAAATCGGCCTTCAACTTTGTATAGGTATTTTCAATATCTTCTTTCGAATTGTCCCACACATTTTTAATCGTATGCGGTGTAGTAATGACTTTTTTAAAGCCTAACTTTTTCATTTCGTTCAAAATAAAAAGGCTATCCTCCTTATTTTTTGCACCATCATCTATTCCAGGTAAAAGATGCGAATGGATATCCACATAATCACTTGGAATAAGTTCTTTAAGTTTTGGTTTAGATTTGAAAATGGAAAACATCTTAACATTATAATTTAATGCAAAGATAGTTTATTTAGTGAAAAGTAGCGGTGAATTGTGAAGAGAAATGGAGAGTTGTGGGATAGGAATCAGGTGGGATTGAGTGTAGAGTATTTGTCTTTGTAGAAACTTATCGCACTTTAAGGGCTTGTGCAATCAACTTCCAGAATATCGGTCTCAAATTCTTTCTAACCAGTAAATCACTTGCTTAAACTAAGTTACCAACTCCCCAATTCTCTTTTTTGCGAATCAACGCTTTGTAATACTGATTTAGATAAGTTTACAAAATGAAAATAATGTTGTATAAAGGTCTTGATGATTACGCTTTTTCAAATGTTTTATAGCTTAATATTGTTGCTGTATTTTCTTTCTTATGGGCTGGTTTGGTTTTTTTTCTGATTTTATTTGAAAATGAAATGCATATGAATGCTAGCCAAATTTTTTTCTCGTTTGGCGTGTTGAGTGTCCAGTTTAAGGTGTGTTTTTTACTTGTTTTTTCTAGCGTAATTTCATTGCTGTAAAGGGTTTCACAAGTGTCTTTTTCATAGTCCCAATTTGCAATGGCTAATTGTAGATGCACAAGATTGGCTTCTGAATCGGGCCAGTTGATGTCTTTTTCAGGGTTTATGGCTTTGATGTTTGGTTCTAATTTTTCCCAATTGAAAGTGATTTTTCGTTTGTATGTTTTGCTTAGAGGTCGTGATTTATTGGCTTCAAAACCTACTAAAAGAGTTGGCCCGTCAAGGGTTTGTAATCCGTTTTCCAGTTTGCGTTCTCCAATAGTGTGTTTGGTATCTTCTTCTAGTATTTCAAATAATAGGCTATTTACTCTTCCTGCAAAGGAACCTTCTTTTGCTTTGTCGAAGAATTGTTTTGCTGTAAGCCTGAATGCTTTTGCTTTTAGTACACAACTTCCAAACTCATTGCCTTGTTGGCGGATGCGGTCGAAGATAGGGTTTTCTTGGAATTGCTTTTTTGTTATGCCTGTTTTTCCTTTGGTTCTGACATAATTACCGTTTGGTGTGTCGTAAAAATTTAGATCGTCTATGGTTCCCTTAACTTTAAAAGGTGCGATTATTTTTGCCATTGTTTATTTTTGAATTAAAATTAAATAATTTTCTTTTTTGTGTCAATAGTTTTTGTAAAGAGACTTAGAGAAAAGGAGATGGGGAGAGTGACTTGAGGTTTGTTTATTACGCGTATCCTTGTTGTGAATAAAGTTGTCGTAAAATGTACTTCAGTAAACTTTATAAGTTCATAATTGGTTTCTTGCACTTCAATTTTAAAACAAACAAAATCCAAATAAATTTGTACCTTCTTTAAAATAGCTTATTTTTGACAAGACATGTAAAATTATTAGAAATTCAACACATTTGAAGATGAAGAAAGTGTTTATAATAGCTGAAATTGCTCAAGCGCATGAAGGAAGTTTAGGTATTGCACATAGTTATATAGATGCATTAGCTAAAGCTGGAGTTGACGCTGTTAAATTTCAAACACATATTGCTGAGGCAGAAAGTAGTGTTTTTGAATCTTTCAGAGTGAATTTTAGTTATGAAGATACTACTAGAATGGAGTATTGGAAACGTATGGAGTTTACTCCTGAACAATGGAAAGGATTAAAAGAGCATTGTGACCAAGTTGGAGTTGAGTTTATGTCTTCTCCGTTTAGTTGTGCTGCGGTGGAACTATTAGAAGAAATAGGTGTTTTAAGATATAAAATAGGATCTGGAGAATTGAATAATTACTTGATGTTACAAAAAATTGCAGCTACAGGAAAGCCAATTATACTGTCTTCTGGGATGAGTGATTATGAGGAGCTTGAACAAACTATTAATTTTTTGTCACCTTATGACAATGAGTTAAGTTTGTTGCAATGTACAACTGCCTATCCAACAGTTGCTAGCCAATGGGGGTTGAATGAAATACAAACATTAAAGAATAAATTTCAAATTCCAATAGGTTTTTCAGATCATTCGGCTGGAATTGTGGCGCCATTAGCTGCTGTCGCAATGGGAGCTTCAATATTAGAATTTCATGTGGTTTTTAATAAAGAAATGTTTGGTCCAGATGCTAAAGCTTCTTTAACTATAGAAGAAACAAAAGAATTGGTAAATGGAGTAAGGTCTATTGAAGCATCTATTTATTCAGATTATTCAAAACAAGACGTACGTACGTTTAATGATTTGAAAATTATGTTTGGAAAATCATTAAGTGTTAATAAGGATTTGAAAAAAGGAAGTGTTTTAAGCATAACTGATTTAGAATCTAAAAAACCTGGAAATAAAGGAATAAGTGCCAAAGAATTCCGAAATGTTATTGGAAAAGAATTATTAGTTGATTTAAAGCAATGGGATTTTTTAATCCCAGAAAATATAGCTTAATATGTCAAAAAGAAAAATATGTGTAGTTGTTACTGCACGACCTAGTTATAGTAGAATAAAAACTGCTTTACAAGCCATAAAAGAGCATCCACAATTAGAATTACAATTAGTAGTAGCTGCTTCTGCTTTGTTAGATAGATATGGAAGTGCAGTTAATTATATTCTAAAAGACGGCTTTGAAATTAGTGCAAAAGTTTTTAATGTTTTAGAAGGTGAAAACTTAGCTGCTGCTGCAAAAACCACAGGAATAGGTATCCTAGAATTATCATCTGTATTTGAAAATTTAAAACCGGATATTGTAGTAACGGTTGCCGATCGATTTGAAACCATGGCAACTGCGATTGCAGCATCGTATATGAATATTCCATTAGCGCACATTCAAGGAGGTGAAGTAACAGGAAATATTGACGAAAAAGTTCGACATGCAATTACTAAATTATCCGATTATCATTTTGTGGCTTCAGAAGATGCAAAAGTACGCGTAATCAAATTAGGGGAAAACCCAGATTTTGTATATAATACAGGTTGTCCTTCTATTGATTTAGCAAAACAAGTTATAGAAAACAGTACAACTTTGCCTTTTAATCCTTACGAAAAATATGGAGGAGTAGGAGAAGAGCCTGATTTATCAAATGGTTATTTGGTAGTTATGCAACATCCGGTAACGAATGAATATCAAAATTCAAGATTACATATAGAAACAACTTTAAAAGCCGTTTCAGAATTAAATCAACCCACATTATGGTTTTGGCCTAATGTAGACGCGGGTGCCGATGGTACTTCTGCAGGAATAAGAGCATTTAGGGAAAATAATAAATTGCCAAATGTGCATTTTTTTAAAAACATGGAGGGAAAAGATTTTCTACATGTATTGAACCATTCTAGTTGTTTAATTGGAAACTCAAGTGTTGGAATTAGAGAATGTGCCTATTTAGGAGTACCAACCGTTAATATTGGAAGTCGCCAAAATCGTAGGGATCGTGGTGCAAATGTAATAGATGTTGACTATAATAAAGAAGCAATAACAAGTGCTATTCAGTTCCATTTAAAAACAGGAAAAACAACCAAATCAAATGTATATGGTGGTGGTAATGCAGGAAGTAATATAGCAAATTTACTAGAACAAGTTCCATTGCAATTTCATAAAACCATTATGTACTAATGAGAGTATTGGGTCTTATAACTGCAAGAGGAGGAAGCAAAGGTGTTCCTGGTAAAAATATTAAATTACTAAATGGCAAGCCTTTGTTGGTATATACGGTTGAAGCTGCAAATAAGTCTAAGTTTATTACGGATTTAGTTTTATCAACTGATGATGATGAGATAATACAAGTGGCTGAAAATATAGGTTTGTCTGTTCCTTTTAAAAGACCAGCTGAACTAGCTGTTGATAGCGCGTCTTCAATTGATGTGGTTGCTCATGCTTTGCAGTTTTTTGAATTGAAAGGAATTTTTTACGATGCGGTTTGTTTGTTGCAACCAACTTCTCCATTTAGAAAAGAAGGATTTATTGATGAGGCAATTGAGAAATTCATTCACCAAAAAACAGATTGTTTGCTGAGTGTTTTACAAGTGCCTCACGAATATAATCCGCATTGGACTTTTTTAGAAAATGAAAACGGAACTTTAGATATCGCCACCGGAGAAAAAGAAATTATTAAGAGAAGACAAGATTTACCTGTTTCTTTTTTTAGAGACGGAAGTATTTATATTACTAAAACAGCTGTAATTAAGCAGAATCATTCGTTTTATGGAAAATCAATTAGTTATATAGAAAGTGATCCTGCTTATTTTTGTAATATAGATACTTTAAAAGATTGGGAAATAGCTGAAGCAAAAGTACTTCAGTTAAGAATGTAATACTATGTGTGGAATTGTAGGGATAATAGGTTCTTTACCTAATGGAAATGAATGTATAAACGAAATGTTGTTTGCACAACGTCATCGAGGACCCGATGCAACACATAAATGGATGGGTGAAAATGTGTTTTTAGGTCATAATAGATTGTCTATTATTGATTTAAGTTCGGATGCAGATCAGCCTATGGTTTCTTCAGATGGTAGATTTATACTTGTTTTTAACGGCGAAATATATAATTACTTAGAGTTAAAAGAACAGCTGTTTGATTATTCTTTTAAAACATCTTCAGATACAGAAGTTTTGTTGGCACTTTTTCAAAAGAAAGGAAAAGCAATGTTGAATGATTTAAACGGAATGTTTTCTTTTGCAATTTGGGACACCAAAGAACAAAAAATGTTTGCTGCCAGAGATAGGTTCGGAGTAAAACCTTTTTATTATTCTGTTTTAGATAATAATTTATTTTTTGCTAGTGAAATAAAAACACTATTTGCAGCGGGTGTTGAAAAAATAAAAAATAAAAAAGTTTGGGCTAATTATTTAAGTTTTGGAACTTATGGATTGCCAAATGAAACTTTTTGGGAAAATATTCATCAATTACCTGCAGGACATTATTTTGAATACGATTTACATGCTCAAAAAAAAGTAGAACCAATAAAATGGTACGACTTCGTAAAGAATATAAAAAATACACCTCAATTGGCTGAAAAGGAGCTAAAAATTAAGTATTTAGAATTATTACAAGACAGTATTCGTTTGCGTTTTAGAGCAGATGTTCCTGTTGGATTTAATATAAGTGGAGGTTTAGATTCTTCAGCGTTATTGGCTTTAGTAAATCAAGAATTTCCAAATAATAAAACTATTGAAGCTTTTACGTTTTACACCAATGATGAGCGTTATGATGAATTGCATTGGGTAGAATTAATGTTAGAAAAAACAAAGAATCCTTTAAATAAATGTTTGTTAGAGGCAGAAGAAGTGCCTAAACTGATTGCGGAAATTGCGGCGCTTCAAGAGGAACCTTTTGGTGGTTTTCCTACTTTGGCGTATCATCAAATATTTGCAAAAGCGAGAGCAAAAGGAATCTTAGTTTTACTAGACGGTCAAGGTATGGATGAGGCTTGGGCAGGATATGATTATTATCAAACCAATTCAGGATTTACCATTCAAGGAACCAAAACAGCACCTGTTAGGCCAGAAGTTTTAACCGAAGAGTTTAGAGGTTTTGCTGAAAAAGAAATTTACGAAAAACCTTTCGATAATGAATTGCAAAATCTTCAGTATAGAGATTTGTTTTATACCAAAATACCGAGAGCTTTACGTTTTAATGATCGAATAAGTATGTTGCATGGAACAGAACTTCGTGAGCCATTTTTAGATTATCGATTGGTTGAATTGGCTTTTGCACAATCAAGCGATATGAAAATAAAGAATGGACAAGGAAAATGGATGTTGCGCGAAATAGTTAAAGAGTTGTTGGGTAACGAAGTAGCTTTAGCTCCTAAAAGACCTCTGCAAACTCCGCAAAGAGAATGGATGGCTCATGAGCTGCATGCTTATGTAGATGAAAAAATAGTAGAATTTTCTAATGGTAACTTTGTGCAAAAAGAAAAAGTAGTAGCTTTATGGAATGCATATAAAAATGGAAGTCAAGATAATAGTTTTTATCTTTGGCAATGGATTAATTTGAATGAACTTGAATAATGAAGAATTTTTTTTCAAAACAAATAATTTTTTTTTCTGACAAATTATATATTTTAAAATTTTATTTTAAATATGTAAAATTTGGAATGTTTATTATTGTTTTTTCTTCAATTCTAGCAGGTTTACTTGAAAGTGTTGGTATAAGTCTTTTATTGCCGGTTTTCCAAAGTTTATTGACAAATGTTGAAGGTGTGAAATTGCCAAGTTTGTTTGAAAATTTTTTCGAATTTTTACACATTCAGCCTAAACTTACTAATTTTATTTCTTTTTTTCTGATCTTATTTATTTTAAAAGCAGTTGTAAAGTTTTTTACAGGATATCTAAAGGTTTTTTATTCAGGGAAGTTTTTGTTAGAGCTTAGAATGAATTTAATAAGTGGTTTAATAAATTACAACTTCATTAATTTTACAAGGAATGATACTGGTAAAATTTCTAGTTTATTGACTATGGAAGTTGAAAAATTGCTTTCTGGATTTATTTACTTTTCTAATTATTTAGTAACAATATTTACAGGCTTTTCATTTGTAATAGTTATTTTTTATATGAATTATAAATTTGCTTTAATAATTATTTTATTTGGCGCTTTATATTATTCACTTTTTAGAAATGTAAATAAAAGTATAAAAAAACTTTCAAAAGATATTACATTAAACAATTCAAACTTTAATAGTCTGTTAATTCAATTTATTCAGTCATATAAGTATTTAAAATCAACAAATAATTTTGTTGAGATTAAAAGATTACTAAAAAAATTCGTTATTTTAATTAGAAAAAAACATTTGCAAAAGGATTTAAGAACCAATATGATAGCTGCTTTGCAAGAGCCTGCAACATTATTGATTTTAGTTTTAATTGTTTATTTTTCAATAAAGGTTATAAAGGTAGATGCTTCTACTTCCATTCTAATACTTTTGCTTTTTTATAGATCAACGTCTTATTTCTTGTCATCACAGTCTATTTGGAATAGTTTTTTATCTCAAATTGGGAGTACAAATTCTGTTATAAATTTTGAAAAAGAATTGATGAAAAATGTTGAAATTCATAATGGAAGAAATAAAATCAATTTTAAAAATAATATTGTTATTAAAGATTTGTCATTTTCTTTTGAAAATGAAATTAAAAAAAATATTTTAGACAATGTAAATTTAGAATTTAAATACAAGACTACAACCGCTATAATTGGTAAAAGTGGAGGAGGGAAGAGTACTTTGATTAATGTAATTACTGGATTAATTAAACCTTATGCAGGAGATGTTTTAATTGATGGAATGTCAATAAATGATATTGATGTCAACGATTGGCGCTCTAAAATAGGTATAATAACACAAGAGTCAGTTATTTTTAATGATTCGATTTTAAATAATATTACCCTTTGGAATTATAATGAAGAAATAGATAGTGAACGATTACAAGAAATTATAAAGATGTCTCGTTTGGATGATTTTATAGTTTCAAAAACTGATTTATATCGAATAGTTGGTGACAGAGGAATATCATTGTCAGGAGGTCAAAGACAAAGGATTTCTATTGCAAGAGAACTATATAAAAAGCCACAAGTTTTAATTTTAGATGAGGCGACTAGTGCTTTGGATTCAGAAACTGAAAATTACATTAATAAAAGTATTGAATCTTTACAAGGTTCTATTACTTTAATAGTTATAGCTCACAGATTGTCAACCATTAAAAATGCAGATAATATATATGTAATTGAAGACGGTAAGACCTTAGAAAATGGAAGTTATCAAGATTTATTAAGTAATCCTGATAGTAAATTCAGTTCTTTTATTAAATATCAATCATTATGAATATAGTTAAAATATTTCTAAATTATATTGCTAAACTTAAAACAAGCTATAAAGATTATAATGTTAGAAAAGAATACGTAAATAGAAAAATTAGAATTTCAAAAGATGCTAATCTAAAATTTGCTAAAATAGAATTTGGAGGTAAGAATATTGTCGCAAGTAAAACTAAAATATCTGGAAATTTAAAAATAGGTTATGCCTCATCAATAGGTGTAAGTTGTAACCTAAATGGAGATATAACTATTGGAAAGTTTACTCAAATAGGTGGTTTTGTTGGAGTTTATTCTACTAATCATCCAACAGATTATCTCTCAATCTATACGGGTAATAATTTTTTGAATGGTTATTTGAAGAAAAACACCCAATATGGTAATGTTGAAATAGGAAATGACGTTTGGATTGGTCATGGAGTTGTTATTTTGAAAGATATAAAAATAGGAAATGGAGCTATTTTAGGTTCTGGGTCCATAATTACAAAAGATGTTCCTCCATATGCAATTGTAGGAGGCACACCTGCAAAAATATTAAAATATAGATTTTCTGAAGATGTAATTGATAAACTTAATGAAATTAAATGGTGGGACAAACCTTTAGAAGATTTAGAAGCTAAAAAAGATTTTTTTACTTGTCCAATAAAGTCAATAGAAGATATAAAAGATTTTTTTTAATTATTTATAATACTATTTTTTACGTTGAAAAAAAAGAAAATACTTATACTAACAACTTCAGTATTTACCGATAGAATGTTGCAACATTCTACTTTTTTAGGTGAGTTGACAAAAGAGTTTGCTGTAGAGATATGGGCAAAATCTTTTGTTTCAAATCCTGACGATTGGTCAATTGATAATGTTAGTGTAAAACCATTTCCAGAAGTAAAACCTTTGCCAAATTGGACCAGTTATTTAAGAAGAATTAATGAATATGCTTGGATGTATGCGTTAGATGCAAAAAGTATTGCAATCAATATTAAGCATAAAACAAAAAAAACGACTAGGCTAAAATTTTTCATGCTTTTAGGTAAGTTAGTTTCCTTACTTCATTTGCATTTTTTAATGGAATGGCTTGTTTTTAAAAGCGTTCAGGTTAGCGAAAGAAATCCTTTTCTTAAAAAAGATTTAGAGCAATCGTCATTAGATTATTTAATGGTTTTAAATCCATTTTGGGTAGAAGAACCTTTAGTAGCAATTGAAGCTAAAAAAAGAAATATTCCGGTTTTAAGTATTATCCCTTCTTGGGACAATATTACCACTAAATCGAGAATGCTTTATACCTCTAATTTTTATGGAGTGTGGTCATCTGTTCGAATACAAGAACTGAATAAATATTACCCATACACTTTAAAAACTAAGAATTTTGTTTTTGGAACTCCTCAATATGATGTGTTTTCAAATCCTGATTTTCTTATGGAAAAAAAAGTGTTTTATAATCAATACGGGTTAAATGAAGAATTACCTTTGCTGTTGTATACTTTGGGGTCGCCTTTATTTATAACTTCGGAGATTGATGTTTGCTTGAAATTTTGTAAATTGGCCTCTACAGAAGGATTGTTGGATGCGTTCCAAATTTTAGTACGACCACATCCTATTAAAGACTTTTCAGCGTATATACCAAAGTTTAATGATATTGATAGTAGAATAAAAATCCAAAGTGAGGTACAAACATCAAGTAAACAAAAGTACCGTTTCATGGACAAACAAATGCTTGAAAACTGGGTGAGTACATTTCATTATTCAGATCTAGTTATAGCTACAAGTTCTACTACTTTATTAGATGCGTCCATGTTAAATAAGCCGCATATTAATATAACTGAAAATTTGTCTGATGATAGAAATTTAGATGTATTTTTAAAAGATGTAAGTTATGGGTTTCAACATTTAGATGATTTAAACAAAAGAAATCTATTAAATAATGTTAAGAGTTGGGATGCTTTTTTTAAAGAATTAAATGATTTTTCAAAAGATAAAAACAGCATAAAAAATACAAGTAATGCACTTGTTTTACATTTATGCGAATATAAAAATGAAGGTAAGTATGGACAACTATTTGCCGAACAGATAATAAAAAATTTAAAAGAAGAATGTTAAGTAATAAATCAATACTAATTACAGGCGGTACAGGTTCTTTGGGTAAAGAATTGACTAAAACGATATTGAAGAAATGGCCCGATGTAAAACGGTTGGTCATATATTCAAGAGATGAGCAAAAGCAGTATCAAATGGCACAAGAGTTTTCGGATAAAGAATATCCTGCTATTCGCTATTTTATTGGCGATGTTAGAGATTTAGAACGATTAAAGCGTGCTTTTAACGGAATAGATTATGTTATCCATGCTGCCGCAATGAAGCATGTGCATATTGCAGAATATAATCCAGATGAATGCGTGAAAACGAATATAGGTGGAGCTGATAATGTTATAAAGGCATGTTTAGCTAGTGATGTAACCAAGGTGGTAGCTTTGTCTACAGATAAAGCTTGTGCACCTATCAATTTATATGGTGCCACAAAACTTACTTCGGATAAGTTGTTTATCGCAGCCAATAACATAAAAGGTAAACAAGATATTAAATTCTCTGTGGTACGTTACGGAAATGTTATGGGGTCAAATGGATCTGTCATTCCGTTCTTTATGGATAAAAGAAAAGAAGGAGTGTTGCCCATTACTGAACCAACAATGACCAGATTTAATATTTCATTACAAGGTGGAGTAGATATGGTTTTACATGCCTTAGATAGTGCTTGGGGTGGTGAATTATTTGTACCTAAAATTCCATCTTATAAAATTATGGATGTAGCTCAAGCTATTGGACCATCTTGCGAACATAAAATAATAGGAATTAGACCTGGAGAAAAAATACATGAAGAAATGATCACCGCTTCAGATTCTTTTACCACTTACGATTTAGGAAAGTATTTTGTAATTTTACCCCAAGTGACCAATTGGAATTTAGAAGAATATAAAAAACATTTCAATGCTCAATTAGTTCCTCAAGGCTTCAGTTATACTTCAGGAGAAAATACGGAGTGGGAAACTGTAGAATCTTTACGCTCACTTATTAAAGAACATTTGTATACAGATTTTCAAGAAAAATAATTGATGATACCCTACGGAAAACAAAATATAACCCAAGAAGATATTCAAGCAGTTACAGAAGCTCTGAAAGGAGATTATTTAACGCAAGGTCCTGCTATTTTAGCTTTTGAAGAAGCATTTGCACAATATATTGGATGTAAATATGCAGTTGCAGTTTCAAATGGAACGGCAGCATTGCATTTATCAGCATTGGCATTAGGTGTTTCTGAAGGAGATAAGGTAATTACCACTCCATTAACTTTTGCGGCTTCTGCAAATTGTATTCGTTATTGTGGTGGTGAAATTGTGTTCTCAGATATTGATTCTCAAAGCTATTTGTTAGATTTAAATAAGGTTGAAAAACTTCTAGAAGCTTCGCCAAAAGGAACTTATAAAGGAATTATTCCTGTTGACTTTGCAGGCGCGCCTGTTAATTTAGAAGCCTTGAAAACATTAGCAAAAAAATACAATTTATGGATTATTGAAGATGCCTGCCATGCACCCGGAGGTTATTTTATGGATTGTTCAAATAAAAAACAGAATTGTGGAAATGGAAATTTTGCTGATTTAGCCATTTTTTCTTTTCATCCTGTAAAGCATATTGCTACAGGCGAAGGAGGAATGATTACAACAAACGACGAAAAATTATATCAAAAATTATTAACCTTACGTTCGCATGGTATAACTCGTACTACAGAATTATTTAAAAATACAACGGATTTTGCAAATGGTACAGAAAACCACAATGGAAATTATCCGGGTTGGTATATGGAAATGCAAGAACTGGGTTATAATTATCGTTTTACCGATTTTCAGGCTGCCCTAGGTATTAGTCAACTTTCTAGAGCTGATGAAGGTATAGAAAGGAGAAAAGCGATTGCGAAGAAATATGAAAAGGCTTTTTTACATAAAGATTATGTTGAAGGACAGTCGGGTTATATAGAAGGGCATGCTTATCATTTGTATATTATTGAAGTTAAGGATCGCTTAGGTCTTTACAATCATTTAAAGGCAAATAATATACACGCACAAATACATTATATACCCTGTCATTTAATGCCTTATTATCAAGAGTTGGGCTGGAAAGAAAACGATTTTCCACAAGTAGAAAATTATTATAAGCAATGCATCAGTTTACCTATGTACCCTACGTTGACTGATGAAGAACAAGATTTTGTAATTCAAACAATTGAAAAGTACTATGCCTAATATAGCTATTATACCAGCACGTGGAGGCAGTAAAAGGATTCCTAGAAAGAATATTAAATTTTTTTTGGGGAAACCAATTATTGCTTATTCTATTGAGGCTGCTATTAATAGTAATTTGTTTGATGAAGTTATGGTCTCTACTGATGACGATGAAATTGCTTCAATTGCATTAAAGTATGGTGCCAAAGTACCTTTTTTAAGGAGTAAAAAAAATAGCGATGATTTTGCAACAACTTATGATGTTATTGAGGAAACACTATTAAAATATAAAGAACAGGGTAAGAATTTTGATTACGCTTGTTGTATTTACTCATGTGCTCCTTTAATTCAAATCGTTTCTTTAAAAGAAGCTTTTACGGTTTTAAAGGAAAATGTTTTGGATACTGTATTTCCAGTTGTTCCTTTCTCATTTCCTATTCAAAGAGCACTAAGGTTGCAAGAAGAAAAGCTTTCTTTTTTTTACCCAGAATTTGCTTTAACACGTTCTCAAGATTTAGAAATTTCCTATCATGATGTAGGACAGTTCTATTTTATGAACTGTGAATCAGTTTTAAAAAAGAAAGCTTTATTGACGGATAAAACAGGAACCGTTGTTTTAGATGAATTATTGGTTCAGGATATTGATAATGAATCGGATTGGATGTTAGCCGAATTTAAATATAAAATCCAAATCTTAAATGAGAAAATATAAAATTCTTAAAACAAATGTTTTTGAAGAGAATGGATTTCGAATAGAGCCTCTTCGAGATGAAGATAAGTATGCGATTTTAACAATTCGAAACGAACAATTATACCACTTAAGGCAAACTGAACTATTGACCAAAGAAAAACAAGAGCATTATTTTGCAACTGTAGTGTCTAATTTATTTGAAGTTGAAAAGCCTGACCAATTATTGTTCTCATTTTTTGAAAATAATGAGTTTATAGGTTATGGTGGCTTGGTTCACATCAATTGGATTGACAAAAACGCAGAGATTTCATTTGTAATGAAAACCGAATTGGAAAATGAGCATTTTTCAAAATACTGGTCTAATTATCTTAATTTAATTGAAAAAGTAGCCTTTGAAGATTTAAATTTTCATAAAATTTTCACCTATGCTTTTGATTTGAGACCTCATTTATATGAAGTATTGGAAAGTTGTGGATTTAAAGAAGAAGCACGATTAAAAGAACATTCTTTTTTTGATGGAAAGTATTTAGATGTTGTTTATCATGCTAAAATGAACCGGAATATTACATTTAGAATGGCAACTGAAGAGGATTTAATGTTGTTTTTTGATTGGACAAACGATGTTTCCGTTAGAGAAAATTCCTATCAATCGGAAGTTATTACTTTGGAGGATCATACTAATTGGTTTTTAGCAAAGATTAAAGACGCTTCGTGTGAAATGTACGTATTTGAAAACCATATGAAACAGCCAATTGGCCAGGTTCGCATTCAAAAAAAAGATAATAAAATTGCTGTAATAGGAATTTCAAATGATAAAGATCATCGAGGTAAAGGCTATGCAAGTGAAATGTTAATAATAGCTTCTCAATATTTTTTGGATAAAAACCCTAATTATAGTATAAGTGCTTATATTAAAATAGAAAACAAACCCTCTGAAAAGTCTTTTCAGAATGCAGGTTATCAATTAGATGTTGTTTTAGAATATCAAAATAACACTAGTTATCATTATATATTTACAAAATGAAAATAGCAAATTTCGAAATTCATAAAGATTCCCCCGTATTTATTATTGCTGAATTATCAGCCAATCATAACGGAAGTTTACAAACTGCAATTGAAACTATAAAAGCCGCAAAAAGAGCCGGCGCCAACTGTATTAAATTACAAACTTATACTGCAGATACCATTACTTTAGATTCAGACAAACCTGATTTTGTAATTCAAGGTACTATTTGGGAAGGCAAAAAATTATATGATTTGTATAAAGAGGCTTGTACACCATGGGAATGGCATGAGCAATTGATTCAAGTTGCTAATGAAGAAGGATTAATTTGTTTTTCTTCTCCTTTTGATAAAACAGCGGTTGATTTTTTAGAGACATTGAATGTGCCTGCTTATAAAATTGCTTCTTTTGAAATTACGGATATTCCGTTGATTGAATATACGGCTTCTAAAATGAAACCTATTATTATTTCAACCGGAATTGCTGAATTAGCTGATATTGAATTGGCTGTTGAAGCGTGTAAAAGAGTAGGAAACCACGATATTGCATTACTGAAATGCACCTCAAGTTATCCAGCACCAATTGAGGAAGCTAATATGAGTATGGTTAAAGATTTAGCGGAGCGATTTAATGTAGTTTCTGGGCTTTCAGATCATACCATGGGAGCTACGGTGCCTGTTGTGGCTACCGCTTTTGGAGCAAAAATAATTGAAAAACATTTTATTTTAGACCGAAGTATTGGTGGTCCAGATGCATCTTTTTCTATGAATGAAGAAGAATTTACATCAATGGTAAAAGCGGTTAGAGAGGCTGAAAAAGCTATTGGTAAAGTAGATTACAAATTAACAGAAAAACAAAAAAAAGGTAGGGATTTCAGTCGTTCTTTATATATTGCAGAAAACATTAAAAAAGGAGCAGTTTTTACTGAAGAAAATCTTCGTTCAGTGCGACCAGGTTTTGGATTGCATCCCCAATATTACAATCAAATTATTGGTACTGTGGCAGACAAAGATTATGAAAAAGGAGATCGGTTTTTAAAAGAAATGAACTAAATGAATTTGGAAGAGAAAAAAGTTATTTTTATAACTACCTATAAAGCGAGAGACTTTCATGGTAATGGCTTGGTAGGTTATTATTTAAAAAAACATTATAATATTGACTCATTTTTTGTGCATGGATATGGCGTAAAAAAAGAAATTTTAAGCATAAAACCTGCGGTTTTGGTAATGGATCATTTGGTTTGGGATCATAAAAAAGAACTTGCCATATGGGCTTCTTCAATGGGGGTTAAAGTAGTGTTATTATTTACTGAAGGTTATTACAAAGATATTTCAAGTTTCGATAAAATTTTTGGGCATCCAAAAGCGTCTGACTTAGGAATTACTACTTACTGTGTTTGGAATGAAAAAATGATTGAAAGAGTTAGGGTTTTAGAGTACTCTCAAAACTTTATTGATAAATTTAAAATTACTGGAAATCCTAGATTTGATTTTTTAACCAATCATAAGTTAAAGAGTTTTGGGATTAGCAAAGAAGAGTTTTATGCTAAATATAATTTAGAAAAATACAACTCTATTGTAACTTATATGTCTACAACCCCTTATCAAGGTTATGATTTTGAAAAATTTCATTTTAGATATAAAAATAAAGCGAAGTTTTCAGAAGAAATAATTAGATCTTTTTACGATGATAATCAGAAGCAATTTAAAAACCATGTCACTATTATTAGAGATTTGGCTTTAGCAAACCCAAATATTTGTTTTTTTTACAAGACACATCCTTCTGAAGCTTATATAGCTAATTACGATGCGTTTTTTAGTGAATTGCCAAATGTTAAGTTGATCGTTAACGAAACCGTAAAACCTTTTTTACAGTATAGTGATTTAGTCATTCAAAGAAATTGTACCACTGCTTTAGAATCGTGGTTGCTAGGAAAACCTGTTGTTCAATTGGATGATGACACTTATAATAGTGCTACTTATGAAGAACACAAAAGATATTCATACATATTGAAAAGCTTTGACGAAGTTGATGCTTTTATTAAAAACACCAAATATACTGATTGGGATACTAAAGACGTAACTGTATTTTTAAATGGAATTTTTGGTGAATTAGATGGTTTAGCACATGAACGAGTTGCTCGTCAAATTTATGGAACAATTGAAAATTGGAATGAAGCAGATGAATTGAATTTAATAAAAAATTTAAATCAATTTAAATTAGAAGAGGATAATAGATTACCCAATAAGATAAAAGATGCTTTTGGTTTAAAAAGAGATTTTTCATTGCGTCCTAAAGTTTATTTCAAGAGATTGTTTTCAAATAAGGAAGCTAAAAATACCGATAATGAAGTAAATATTTCACAAGATGAAGTAAATGCATTTTACAATAAATTAGATAATATTTTTGAAGAAGCCTAATGTCTAAATTGCCTAAAATACTTATAATACTTCCGCGTGGGGAAACCATTCGTAACTTTATTTATACTGATATTGTTAAAGAATTGCGTTCGCATTATCATATTACTTTACATGCAGTAAAACCTAATGAACCTATTTGGGAGCTTTTAGAAGAGCATAGTGATGAATTAATAGAATTACAACCGGAACAATTTTCGTATAAGTATAAATTGTTTTTTGAAATTTTTGATCTTGCTCATAATCGTTATATGTGGTCTGAAGCAGCAAAAGTGCGATGGGAAATGCGTGATGTAGAGGCTAATACTATTAGGAAAAAGGCTATTCGTTTTTTTAAAAAGACCCTTGCACGAGTATTGGCTAATCAAACTTCTTTGGTTTTTTTAGAAAAAATAGATGCTTGGTTGGCTAACAGAGAACAGCAAATTATTACACATCGTAATTCTCTTAATAGAGAAAATTTTAAATTAGTTTTTAACACCTCTCATTCTCATGCGCGTATTGCTTTACCATTAATTTATGCTGCTAATCAAGAAAAAATAAAAACAGCTACTTTCTTGTATTCTTGGGATAACTTAACTTCACAAGGCAGAGTAGTACCTCGATATGATTCTTATTTTGCTTGGAATTCCAAAATAAAAGCCGATTTCCATTCCATTTATCCACATATTAAAGAGCAACAAGTCTTAGTAACGGGTACTCCCCAATTTATCAATCATTTTAATGATGATAAGTGTTTAACAAAAAACGATTTATATCTAAAAATAGGTTTGAAACCTGAAGATAAATATTTTTTATATTCTTCTGGTATGAGTCATCATATGCCTTATGAACCGTATGTGGTAGAACGAATAGCGGATATTATTAAAGCAATTGACCCTAATTTAAAATTAGTCGTTAGAACGTATGCTAAAGATAAAGGGGATGTTTTTGATGCATTGAAGCATAAACGAAAAGACATCCTTATTCCTAAAGTAGATTGGGAAAAGAATTTCCAAACTCCTTTAGAGTCGGATCAAGCTTTTTTTATCGCTTTAATGAAAAATTGTATAGCTGGTATAAATGTAGCTTCCACTATTTCATTAGAGTTGTGTATGTTGAATAAACCGGCAATTAATGTAGGTTACAATCCACCAGGGAAAGATATTTATCCTTATAATTATACTCGTTTTTATAGTTTTGATCATTATAAACCTATTGTAGATAGTGGTGCCGTTCAAGTTGCAAAAGACGAAGAAGAGATGAGGTTGCTTTTAGAAGAAGCGATTCAAAATCCGGAGAAACTTTCTACGGAACGAAGTGCATTAGTAGATGCTTTTTTTGAACAACAATTAGGTGAAATTGTGAAAGATAATTTTATTAAATTTATAAGGCAAAGTGTAAATGCAAACTAAAAAAATAGCAATAGTAAGTCATGTTAATCCATTCTCAAATGGTAGTGGGCAAGTAGAACGTGTTTATAATACTTTGTTAGCCCTTGCTTCAGAATGGAATGACATTACGTTGTTTACATTGCATGAAGATAAAACTACTTCTGATAAAATAGAGGTTTTAAAAGCTATAAATACATCTGTAAAAATTATATATCTCAAGAATAAAAAACCGAATTTAATATTAGCTTTTTTATTTAAAATTTTACCTTATTTGGGTTATGGTAAAGATTCAAATTTTATAATCCCTTTTTTATTTAACGGAATTGAAAAAGAGTTGGAAAATAATTTCGATGTTGTACTTTTTGAATATTGGCATTTACATAAAATGGCAAAAAGGTTAAAAGAAAAAGGCTTATTTGTAATTTGTGATACACATAATATATTATTGAATTCGTTTAAAGAATTCATTGCAATGAAGCACTGGATGCCTCTTTTTTATAGAACTTTTTTAATTAATGAGTATGAGAAATTAGAGTTTGAAGTTGCATTAAATAACAGTTTTAATTTGTTAATTGCTATTAATAAAGAAGAAGATGCTATTTTTAAAAAATGTTACCCAAATCAATTAATTTATTATTTTCCAATGGGAGTTAAACTCAAACCATTTGTAGTGAATAAAAAAGAAGATACAAATGAGTTTTCCTTATTGTTTTATGGAGGTTTGGGTAGTGAAAGAAATTATAAAGCTGCAATCCAAGTAATAGAAGCAATACATAATATAAAGGATTTAGTTATTTCATTAAAAATTATAGGTTCAAATCCGCCTGAATCATTAAAAGAAATAGTAAATAATTATGCGAATGTTACTTTATTAGGCTATGTAGAAGACATTTCTCTTGAATTCCAAGATATTGATTTAGCCGTAATTCCCTTTGAAGGGAAATTTGGATTTAGAAGCAGGTTAATAGAATTAATGCACTTTGGAATACCTGTTTTAACTACAAATGACGCAGTATGGGGAATGGGTTTTGTCGATAACTTTGACATTATTATTTATGAAGAGAATTTGTCTTCGGCAATTCAACGCACTTTAAATAATTATAGATTAAGAAATAATATTGCTTTACAAGCAAAAAAGAGAGTTGAAGAAGAATTTACTTTTGAGGCAACCTATCAAAAATTTGCCTCCGATTTAAATAAAACTATAGAAAAATAAAGTATGAAATTATTAGTTTTTTCACATAAAGAGTGTTGGAAAAGTAAAAGTTCACCCACGGGTTGGGCTACAGATGGTGGTTTTGCCATGCATATGGATTATTTATCCAAATTATTCGATTCTACTAAAATAATTGTTCCAGAAATAGGAAAAAATGAGAAAGGGGAAGTTTATTTTACAAACCCAACTATTACAATTCTACCCGTTGAATTGTTCTTTAAAAAAGGATTATTGAATAAACTTTTTATGCCGTTTTGGTTCTTATATTATTTTCCTAAATTTATACTTGAAATTATAAAATGTGATGCCATTCATGCTCCTATTCCAAGTAATATCGGTACCGTTGGTTTTTTGTTGGCACATATTTTCAATAAGCCGTTATATATTCGACATTGTGGTAATTGGTTTGTGCAACGTTCTGTAGCTGAACGATTTTGGCGTTGGTATATGGAGCAATTTGCTGGGGGTAAAAAAGTTTTTTTAACCACTGGAGGTTCTGATGAATTACCGTCTAAAATAAATCCCAATATTAAATGGATTTTTTCGAGTAGTTTAACGCTTAATGAAATTGAACATAAAAATCATACTAGAGACTGGTCATTGCCTAACAAGCTTTGTATTGTTTCTAGACAAGAATATTCTAAAGGAGCAGTATTAGTAATTGAAGCTTTAAAGATTTTAAAAGACCAAGGAAAAGTTTTTTATTTTGATGTTGTTGGAAATGGAGGATATCTAAATAAATTAAAAGAGTTAGTAAATAATCTAGAACTTAATGATCAAGTTGTTTTTCATGGAAAGCTAAATCATTTAGAAGTTTTAAACGTGTTACAACAAAATCATTTTTTTGTATTTCCAACCAATGCGCCAGAAGGATTTCCAAAAGTTGTTTTAGAAGCTATGAGTCAGGGTTTACCAGTTATAACAACTCCTGTTTCTGTTTTGGAAAAATTAATTAATACCTCTAAATCAGGAATAATTTTAAAAGAAAGAAGCGCTGTTGAAATTGCAAATCAATTGAATGGTTTAAGTTCAAATATTGAATTAGCTATAGAGATGAGTGAGAACGGAATTAATTATGCTAAACAGTTTACTTTAGAGCAGTGGGCGAAAGATATAGGTTTTCATTTAGAGCAAGCCTGGAATGTTAAGTTAAATGAAATCTAAATGAAAATACTTTTTATCGCTGGTTCATTAGGAAAAGGAGGTGCAGAAAAACAATTGTTTTATTTATGTAAAATTTTAAAAAACAATGATTATGATGTTAAAGTAGCTTGTTTAACTCAGGGAGAATATTTTGAAAATGAGATTAGAAAGTTAAATGTAGAAGTCGTTTATATTGGTAAATCGAACAATAAATTTCAAAGACTTTATGAGGTTTATAAATTAGTAAGAAAATTTAACCCAAAATTAATTTATGGTTTTCATTTTTATACGGGGTTTTATGCAGGGTTTGTTGGTAGAATTACCAACACTTTAAGTTTTGGGTCTATACGAAGTGATGGGAATGTAGAAAAAAGAGAAAACGGATTGTTTTCTTGGCTTCATTTTAGCTTTCCAACTAAAATTATTGCGAATTCAGTACATGGATTAGAAAATGCGAAAAAAATATTTTATACTAAAGAGTTAGATATATTGCCTAATATAATTGATCTAGATTTTTATAATTTTGAAAAAAAAGAGAGAGGCACTGTTTTGCATTTACTTTTTATAGGCAGTTTAAAAAAAGTAAAACAACCTCACTTATTTATAGAGCTTGTTGCAGAATTACATTCAAAAGGTATTGTAGTTGAGGGGAAAGTAATTGGAAAAGGAGTTTTAGAACAACAACTAAAAATTTTGGCCAAGGATTTACCTGTTGAATTTATGGGAAATATAGATGATGTGAGACCTTATCTAGAAAATGCAGATTATTTAATTTCAACTTCACTTTTTGAAGGGACTCCAAATGTAATACTAGAAGCTATCGCCACAAGAACACCTGTTTTTGCATTATACCATGAAGGGATTTTAAGTTGGATAGAAAAGGGCTTATTGTTGAGAACAAACACACTTGTTGAAATTGAACAAAAAATTATTTCTAACAAAACAAATGATACTCAGGCAGCAAGGAATTATATACAAAATAATCACAGTTTTAGAGAAACTCTAGATAAATTTGAAAGGTTGATTGAGAAATAATAATATTCATATTAATGTTTTTTATAAAAATGAAATAATTAATACGCTAAAAATGAGACAACAAATAAAATATTTTTCGCAAGACCTTAATAGATTATTGGGGAAATATAAAATAAGAATTTTACATATTTGGTTGAGTAGAATTTTTTGGGGACTTTTATTGTATCGATTTGAGAGAGGTATGTTTCTTTTATTGGGTAAGTCTTATTCAGTTATTAGAGTGTTTTTTATTCCTTTTTTTAATTTAATACAAGCCTACTCTAATATGGATATCAATTATAAGGCAGATATTAAGGGAGGGCTTTTGGTTTTACATCCTTCTGTAGGTGTTGTAATTTCTGGTTTATCAGTAATTGGAGAAAATTTAACTTTAACTGGAGGAAATGTCATTGGTGGTAGAGCAGGAACCAAAGAAAAAGGAATTATTATAGGTGATAGATGTCATCTTGGTGCAAATGCAGTTGTTTTAGGTCCTGTTGTTTTAGGGAATAGAATAAATATTGGGGCGTCTGCTTGTGTTGTAAACTCTTGTGAAATAGATCATACAATATTAATAGGTGTCCCGGCTAAACCACTTTCAAAATAAATTATTATTTTTTTAGAAGATTAATCTACATTTGTAATCTAATTTTTTTTAAATGTTTTTTAATTCCATATCATTTGCAATATTTTTACCAATAGTATTTCTATTGTATTGGTTTGTATTTAATAAATCTAAGAGAGCGCAGAATGTTGTTTTAATAATTGCAAGTTATTATTTTTATTCTTGTTGGGACTGGCGTTTTTTATTTTTATTGATTTTTTCAACTCTTTTAGATTATACAAGTGGGATAATGATGGAAAATAGTATAACTGCTAAAACAAGAAAATTTTGGTTGTGGTTAACTATTGGAATAAATTTAGGATTTTTAGGTGTTTTTAAATATTATGATTTTTTTGCTCAATCTTTTGCCGATTTGTTATATGGATTTGGTTTTGAAGCACATCCCTATTTACTGAAATTGGTTTTACCAGTTGGAATTTCTTTTTATACTTTTCACGGACTTTCTTATGTGATTGATATTTATTATAAGCGCATAAAAGCAGAACGAAATTTTGTTGATTATTCTTTATTTGTAAGTTATTTTCCTTTGCTAGTAGCAGGCCCAATTGAACGAGCAACACATTTATTACCACAAGTTAAGATAAAAAGAATATTTAACTTAATACAAGGGAAAGAAGGAGTTAAGTTAATTTTGTTTGGTTTGTTTAAAAAAATGGTTGTTGCAGATAATTGTGCTTTTTTTGCAGATCAAATCTTTTCAGATAACACGAGTCATTCTGGCCTAGAATTATGGTTGGGTAGTGTATTATTCGCTTTTCAGATTTATGGTGATTTTAGTGGGTATTCTGATATAGCGATTGGAGTTTCAAAGCTATTTGGAATTGAACTGTTGAAAAATTTTAATTTCCCCTATTTTGCTAAGGATATTGCTGACTTTTGGAGGAGATGGCATATTTCACTTTCTTCATGGTTTAGAGATTATTTATATATTCCTCTTGGGGGAAGTAAGGGGTCTCAGTTTTTAAAAATTAGAAATGTTTTTATCATTTTTTTAGTTAGTGGTTTTTGGCACGGAGCAAATTGGACTTTTATTATTTGGGGAGCCATTCATGCATTACTATTTATTCCATTGTTAATTACAAATAAAAATAGAAATAATTTATCGAGTGGAGCATATAATTTTAAAGATTTGCCTAAAATAATACTAACATTCATGTTGGTTTGTATTGCTTGGGTTTTCTTTAGAGCAGACACACTTACAATAGCATACGAATATTTAATTGGTATGTTTGACTTTAGTTCACTCTCGATACATTTCTTTTTGAAAAGCTCAAAATATATTTTATTAACTTTAATTGTTTTATTATCAATAATTACTCTAGTAAGCTATGAATGGTATGCATTAAAAAGAAACAATTCAATTGTCCTATTGTCTAAGAGGAGTATGATTTTATTGATTGGAATGATATTGTTTATGGGAGTCTATAGAAATCAGTTAACTTTTATTTATTTTCAATTTTAGTTCATGAAACAGTTTTTAAAATCTATTGGGCTTTATGGGTTAATCTCCTTTTTATTTTTTAATGGGATTGCATTTTTATGTCTATTTTTTCTTAGTAAATCTAGTTTTTACAAACCATCCTTTGTTAAAAATGGAGTTGTAAATAATAGTTTTGATTATGTTGTTTTAGGCTCTAGTACTGGTTTGACAACTCTGGATACTAAATTAATTGATTCTGTAACTGGAATGAAAGGATTAAATATTAGTATGGACGATTCATCATTAAATTCACAATACTTAATGTTACAACATTTTATAAATTCTAATAAAAAAACAAAATGTTTAGTGCTTGCAGTTACTCCTTGGGATTTAAAGAATGCGTCACCAAAACTAAATAATAACGATTATAGGTTTTTACCTTTTGTTAATAGAAAATATGTTTACGATTATTATTCTACTCTAGAACCTAATTTTTTTAAACCATTATTATATTCTAGACTTGTTCCTTTAATTGGCGTAAGTTATTATAATACAGAACTTTTTTATCCTTCTGTTTTGTCTGCTATAAATCTAAATAAACGTAATAGATTTGATGAAATGGGAAATTATTCTTATCCTGCTAAAGGCTCACCAAGTAAGGATGAATTTAATGAAATTAAGTTAGAAATAAACAACCCTTATTTCGAAAAAATTTCTACTTTTTGTAATTCACATAATATCAAGTTAGTTTCTTATATTGCACCTATATATAAAACAAAGGTTGTTTTAGGTAAATTTAAAATGGTTAATCATTCAAATTTAATAAATGATAGCAATATGTTTTATGACGATATTCATGTAAACAAAATCGGAAGAAAAATGTGTTCGATTGAATTTTCAAAATATCTTAACTGAAATATAATTTTATCTTCTAAAAGTAAAAAGTGAGTAAGTCTTCGAGAAACCCATATCTTTTTTTAATTTTATTTCATCTACTTCTTGGTGCAGTGGTATTTGCTTTGCCTTTCCTAGCAAAAATATACAGTTTGTTAATTGTATTTTTTGGGTATATGTGGGTAATTAAAAATAAAAATAAGAATCACGAAGCATTAATAGTGTCTGCTTATATAGTAGGAGCGGAGGTTTTTTTAAGGATGACTGAAGGAGGATTTATAAGCGAGTATGGGAAATATAATATAATACTTTTAATGACTCTAGGAATTCTTTATAGGGGTTTCCATCAGGGAAGTTATGTTTATTTAATTTATCTTTTTTTATTAATTCCAGGAGTGTTTTATGGGGTGCATACTTTGAGTTTTGATGCTAATATTCGTAAAGCCATAGCTTTTAATATTTCAGGGCCAGTTAGTTTGGGTTTTTCAGCTTTATATTGTTATCGAAAAACAATCAATTTAGAACAATTTAAAAAAATATTTTTAGCTTTTGGGCTACCTATTTTATCCATTGTTGCTTATGTAATTCTATATGGTTCAAATAAGACTAAGGTTTTTTTAAACACTTCATCTAATCATGATGCTTCTGGAGGTTTTGGCCCTAATCAAATGTCTACAATATTAGGTTTTGGTATGTTTGTTTTTTTTACTATTTTTTATCTATTTGCAAAAACTAAACTAGAAAAATTTGTTACAGTTATTATTTTTTCAACAGTAACTTTTAGAGGAATTGTAACATTTTCTAGAGGTGGTGTTTATGTAGGTATAGGGATGATTTTAATTTTAATTGCTCTAACTTTTTTTAGAATTAATGCTAGAGCTAAAATGAAAGTTTTTGTCATGATCTTGACAGGGTTTGCTTTGTCTATAGGTATATGGACGTACACGTCAGTTACAACAGATGGGCTTATTGATAAAAGGTATGCCAATCAAGATGCTTCTGGTAAGTTAAAACAAAGTAAGTTGACGGGTAGGGAAACTTTAATTGAATCGGAATTATTGATGTTTTGGGAAAATCCAATTACAGGTGTTGGTGTTGGTAAAAATAAAGAATATAGGGAAGAACAAACAGGGATTTTATTACCCACTCATAATGAAATTTCAAGAACGCTTGCAGAACATGGTTTCCTAGGCATTGTATGTTTATTGATAATTTTCTTCACACCTTTAATTAATTTTATAGATAATAAAAGAAATATTTTTGCTTTATCTTTTTTCTTATTTTGGATTTTAACTATTAATCATGCTGCCATGCGTTTAGCTGCTCCCGGATTTGTTTATGCATTATCAGTACTAAATCTTTCTTTCAAGAATGAAGAAGATTAAACTTCTCTACATAGGTAATGCCATTTCAAAGCACGGCTATAATAAAACCACTGTTGAAACTTTAGGGAACTCTTTTGAAGAGGAAGGATATGTTGTTTTTTATACATCCAGTAAGAAAAACCAACTGTTGCGTTTAGTGGATATGATTTTGACAACCTTTAAATACGCAAAAAAAGTCGATTATATTATTATAGATACCTACAGTACTTCGAGTTTTTGGTATGCTTTTTTGTGCAGTCAAATAGCGCGAGTGTTTAAAACAAAATACATTCCTATTTTACACGGTGGAGATTTGCCGAAGCGTTTGGATAGCCATCCAAAATTATGTAAAATGCTTTTTGAAACTGCTTTTAAAAATGTGGCGCCTTCCAATTATTTATTATCTGAGTTTGCCAAAAGAGGTTTTCAAAATCTAGAATATATTCCTAACAGTATTGAACTCAATAATTATCCGTTTAAGGTGAGAAAATCATTTGAACCTAAATTATTATGGGTAAGGGCTTTTGCTACGATATACAACCCTAAAATGGCGGTTGATGTTTTAAAGAAATTGCAAGTTCGTTTTCCAAATGCTTCGCTTACTATGGTAGGACCTGATAAAGACGGAAGCATGGAAACTACTCAGCAATATGCTAAACAATTAGATGTTGAGGTGTGTTTTACCCATCGTTTAAGTAAAGAAGAGTGGATAGATTTATCTAAAGATTATGATTTTTTCATCAATACCACCCATTTTGACAATACACCAGTTAGTGTAATGGAAGCCATGGCTTTAGGCTTGCCTGTTGTGAGTACTAATGTTGGAGGAATTCCATTTTTACTAACGCATAATGAAAATGCCGTTTTAGTAAACGACAACGACAGTACACATATGGCTGATTCTATCATTCATTTAATTGAAGATCAAGAAAAAGCACTTTCGCTATCAAAAAAGGGAAGAGCCTATATAGAGCAAATGGACTGGAAGGTGGTAAAAAAGAAGTGGCATGCGTTACTTCAGTAAATAATTAGAGTAATCAGAGTACATTTGTTAATTATTTAACATTATTTTTTGTTTCTTTGTCAAATAAAATTAAGCTTTTAAACATGTCTCAAAATAACAAAATTCATTTTGAAATTTCAGAGCGAAAAATTCTCTTACGGGTTTTTGATGTTGTTTTTGTTTTAGGCTTCTTACATTTAATTAGCCATAATTTTAAGTTTGATTATTTTTCAATACGAGAAGATAGCTACTATTGGACGATACTTTTAGCGGCTTATATCACAGTTATAGGGACTGTTTTTGATATGTATAACCTGCAAACGGCGAGTAATAGATATCAAATATTGAAAAGTATTATTTTAACTACTTCCGTTACTACTTTACTGTATTTATTAACTCCTTTTTTTACGCCCATTTTACCGTCCAATAGACTTCAAATTATATTATTCTATTTAGCCATATTGACGGCTTTACTCATTTGGAGAAATCTATACATTATTTTTTTAGCCACGAATCGATTTGTAAAAAAAGTTGTTTTTGTAGGCAGTGGTAAAAAAGTGGTAAAGTTTATCAATAAGTTAAAGGAGGTTAATCCTAATTTCCAAGTGATTGGATTTGTGGTTACAGATGACAAAGAGATTGCTGCGGATATTCCACAAATTAAATTGTCTGATTTACAATCAACAGTTAGAACTCATTATGTTTCAGAAATTATAGTGGCCGATGATTCTAATAAATCGATTAGTTTAGAGCAATATGAAGTGTTACTTCAAATTTTAGAAAGCGGAATAGTTATTCGTCAATATTCAGATGTTTATGAGCAAATAACCAATAGGCTTCCTTTGCAACAAGAGGATAAAGAATTGTTTAAATTTTTCCCTTTTAGTAGAAGTAATCAAAATAAATTGTATTTGTTTTTCAGTCGTTTTTTTGATGTGCTTTTTGCTTTAATCGGTTTGTCGTTTTTAGGATTAGCTTTACCTATTCTTATGCTGTTTAATTTGTTTTGGAACAGAGGGCCTATGTTTTATGTTCAAGAACGAGTGGGTAAAAACGGAGTTCCTTTTCAAATTTATAAGTTAAGAAGCATGATTGTAAATGCTGAAAAAGACGGTGCAGTTTTTGCAAGTACCAATGATACTAGAGTTACTCCTTTTGGAAGGTTTTTAAGAAAATCGCGTTTAGATGAAATTCCTCAATTCATAAATGTATTATTTGGACAAATGGCACTTATTGGGCCCAGACCAGAACGCCCCGTTTTTGTTGATAAAATTGCTCTAACCATACCTTTATATAAAACCAGACACGTGGTTAAACCCGGATTAACAGGTTGGGCGCAAGTGAACTATTCTTATGGAGAAAGTATCGAAGACAGTCTTATGAAATTAAGATATGATTTGTACTATATTAAACACCGCAGTATGTTTTTAGATTTAAATATCGTGTTAAAAACTTTAAATACCGTTTTGTTCTTTAAAGGACAGTAAGGTGTGATAGGGTGAAAAGGAGATTGGGTGAAGGGGAGATTGGGTGAAGGGGAGATGAGGAGATTGGGAGAAGTGGAGATTGGGTGAAGGGGAGATGAGGAGATTGGGAGATTTGGAGAAGGAGAGATTTGGAGATTCATTATTCATTATCCATTATTCATTATTCATTATCCATTATTCATTATCCATTATTAATTATTCATTACCCATTGATTTCTTACACTTCATAATAATTCTAGTAATTAAGATAAAATGCGCTACTGTAAAAGGCAAGAAAAGCATTAAGTCGACTTTGTTGATGATTAAAAGAAAGTGTGCAATAAGGCAAACCAAATTGATTTTTCCCCAAGTAATTATTGTTTTTGCACTTCGCTTGTGAATAGCAAATACAAAACCAAGCAATAACGGATTGAATAATAAAGCATTATAGTTCCACAGCACTTCTTCGTGAAAAGAATACAAACCTACTAAGCATAAAAAAACACCAATCAATGTAACAACTGAAAAATAGAAAGAAGTAACCTTTTTGTTGTTGATTAAGACTATTAAAGCCAATACGAAAATTATTAAATAAGGAGAATTTAATAAAGAAGGTTTAAAATCTGTTTTTTGGGCTTCAAATACTGTTTTAGTATTGGTCACTAAAGGTTTTCCTTGATGCATTTTCGTTTTTAAAACATGGTGTAATTCTAAGGGTAGAAAAAGTGTTTCGGCAAGTCGATCTACTTTTTCTCCAAAAATTAAATTAATTCCTAATTTGGTAAAATAATCATGGTCAAGATAGTTGATGTTTAAAATATCTCTATAGCTAATTTCAACAGGTTTGTTTGTAGTAATTGAATCGTTAACTAAAACATCATTTAGTTTGTCAATTACTTTAGTGGTGCAGTTTCTGTCAATAAACTTATACGTATAATATTTATCGTCAGAAAATAAAGAAGCGTTTAAGTTTTTGTATAAGGTGTTTTTTTGGTCTAAACTTAAATCGATTTCTTGTTCATATATAGAACGATTGTCTAAAATATAACTGTATTCAAAGTCCATATAACGTTGCGTTGAAACAAAATATTTCATGTCGCCTTTTACAAATTTTGCTACAAAATAAGGAGTGTTAAAGTCAAAAAAACCATAGTTGTATACAATGTCAATTCCTCTTTTAGAATCTTTTATTCTAATTCCGGTATGACCATATAATTCGTGTGATGCATTTCCTGTGCCAATAGTCAAAATACTTACTTTTGAGTTTTCAGATAAAGTAGTAGTTTGGCTAAAACTGTATAAAGAAAAAAACAAGAATAAATAGAAGTAAAATTTTTTCATGAGATCATTCTAATGTCTAAAAATATCAAAATCAATTTTTAAAGAAAAAATATTCGAATAAAGTGCAGCACTTTGGTCGCCTAAATCTGTTAAGGCATAATCAATTTGAATGCCCCTGTATTTAAACCCTAAACCAATATTAGGTTGGAAACTTAATTTTTTTGAATCGTCTATTTGTGTAATTTGTTGAAAATTACCAACACCACCTCTTAAGAATACTAAATCTACATAACCAAATTCAAAACCTACTGCAGGGTCAATACTTACTAAACTAGTAGAAATAATATCATTTGTTTGCGTAAACTGCATGTTTAAATTTGCTGCTGCTGTAAGACTATAATCATAACGAATGATGTATTTTTTCGAAATTCCCAATTGTGCTTTTGGTAATGTAATTTCAGACGTTTCTGGTAATTCTTGATTTTCACCAGGAACTGCATCAGCAATTTCATTGTATTTGTCTTCGTCAATGATCCAAGTGTTGTAAGTAGTGGTAATGTCTCTTAGCATTAAACCAAATTTCCAATCTTCTTCATCACTTATATATTGTAACCCTAAGTCAAAACCAAAACCCCACGAACTTGCAAAGTCACCAATTACCCTATGAATTACTTTTCCGTTAACACCAATGTTCAATCCGTCAATAGGTAAACTTCTCGCATAAGAAACAGTTAAAGCGTAATCAGCAGTCGAAAAAAGCGAAATTCTATTATAATCAATATTTCCTTGACTGTCAATTAACTGAGTAGTGTTTAAAATATCATCAACACCAAAACGAATTAATGAAAGTCCTACGGCGCTTTCAGTATCAATTGGCATTGCAAAACCCGCATAGTCATATTGAGCAATATTAGCAAAATAACTCGCATGCATTAGAGCAACCTGATTGTCTTCTAGTTTTATTAATCCAGCCGGATTCCAGTATCCTGAGTTAACATCGCCACTTTGAGCTGTAACTGCGTTACTCATTCCAAGTGCAGCAGCATCAACACCAATACTCAAAAATTCATTAGAATATTTTCTAACTGTTTGACTAAAAGAGAATAATGATTGTAAAAAAATAAATAGTATAAAGGTCTTTTTCAAAGCCGTTGTAATTTTTACAAATATCTAATAAAATTCTTAATTACTAAACTCAATTTCTATTAACTTATTGTATTACATTTGCTTTAAATTATTTGAAGCCACACATTTGGTTTTGTATATTTGTATTTCCTGCTATTCGTTATATTACTTGCAAAGCAAGATAATGTCACTTCTATCAGGGCTATAGAAACACTTTAAGTCTTTTTTAAACATTTTTTATGAACATTAAAAAACATATTCCAAACGCATTAACGCTGTTAAATTTATTATGTGGTTTGCTTGCTCTTATTGCTATCTTTAATGGCTTTTATGATCATGCCTTTATTTTTGTTTCATTAGGAATATTTTTTGACTTTTGGGACGGTTTCTTAGCGCGTAAATTTGACGTTGCAGGACCATTAGGTGTTCAGTTGGATTCACTTGCAGATATGGTAACGAGTGGAGTTGTTCCTGGTTTATTAATGTTTAAATTGTTTGAAACCATTCAGCAAAATCAACCTCAATATATGCTTACTGAAGAAACTTTTTATATGGGACTTATCCCTTATTTTGGTTTCTTTATTACGTTAGCTTCATGTTATCGATTGGCTAATTTTAATATCGATACAAGACAAACTAATTCTTTTATTGGATTGCCAACTCCAGCAAATACATTGTTGATTATGAGTATTCCAATGATTCAGTATTTTGGCAGATATGAATGGATTACAATTGCTTTAGATAATCCTTATGTGTTATTGGTAATTACTTTGATAAGTACTTATTTACTAAATGCTGAAATTCCTTTATTTTCGTTAAAGTTTAAAAAATTAAATTGGGCAGAAGCTAAACTTCAAATTAGTTTTGTAGTTTTTGCTGTAATTATGCTAATTGTTTTAAAATTTGTAGCAATTCCATTAATTATTATTTCTTACATAATACTTTCTTTAGTGTTAAATTCGTTATCTAAAAAATAACATCATTTGGCTACGAGAAAAAAAGTAGTTGTAAAAAAAGCTACTAAAAAGAAAACCACTAATTATCAGTTTAAAATAATTACATCAGGGATTTTATTGCTGATGGTGATTGTTGTAGGCTATAAATATCACACACGTTTTTTATCTTATTTAGGTTTTATACCTGAAAAACCCTATAGTTCTTTATCGGAAGAGGAAAGAAAAATTTCAAACGAACATATTGAAAAGGTATTGTTGAACCATGATGATAAAGCATTAGGATTCGATGTTTCGGAATACCAAAGTGTAATTGATTGGGAAAAGACGTATAATATTAACGAATCTTTTGAAATGTCATTTGTTTTTATTCGTGCCACGGCAGGTAACAATAAAGTAGACAGAAGGTTTAAAGAAAATTGGAAAAACGCAAAGCAAAGAAATTTAATTTGTGGTGCTTATCATTATTATCGTCCTAACGAAAATTCAATTGAACAAGCCAATAATTTCATTAAAACAGTACAACTTAGAAAAGGCGACTTGCCACCGGTTTTAGATATTGAAAAATTACCTCAAACACAATCTATTGCTAACTTAAAATTGGGTTTAAGAAGATGGCTTGAAGTTGTTGAAAAACATTATAAAGTAAAGCCAATTATTTATTCGGGCGAAAGCTATTATAATGATTTCTTGAAAGATGAATTCTCAGATTATCCGTTTTGGATTGCGAATTATAATTTTTGGATAAAAGATATTAAAGACGAATGGGATTTTTGGCAATTTACCGAAAATGGTGAGGTAGAAGGAGTAAAAGGAAGATTAGACTTGAATGTGTATAACGGTTCGGTTTTATCGCTTCAAAATAAGTGTATAAAGTAAAAAGTAAAAAGTAAAAAGTAAAAAGTAAAAAGTAAAAAGTAAAAAGTAAAAAGGAGAAAAGAGATAAATGTTCACCTGTCACACTGAGCGGAGTCGAAGTGCTTTTAAAAATAAAAAGTGTAAAGTAAAAAGCTTAAAGTGATGGGGAGACTTTGAGACTTTGAGAAAATAAAGCTGCAACCATTATTGTCACACTGAGCGGAGACGAAGTGCTTTTAAAAGTTAAAAGTAAGAAGCTTATGCCTACAACTAAAATTCTATTTTCTTCTTTCTCAACTCAAAATTCTGACCTAAGTACACTCTTCTTACCATTTCATCTTCCACTAATTCTTCAGGTTTTCCAGCTTTTAGAATTCCACCTTCAAACATTAAGTACGTTTTATCGGTAATCGCTAAAGTTTCTTGAACATTATGATCGGTAATTAAAATTCCAATGTTTTTATTTTTTAATTGAGCTACAATTCGTTGAATGTCTTCAACCGCTACTGGGTCAACGCCTGCAAAAGGTTCGTCAAGTAAAATAAATTTTGGGTCAGTTGCTAAACAACGAGCAATTTCTGTTCTTCTTCGTTCTCCACCAGAAAGTAAATCTCCTCTATTTGTTCTAATATGTTCTAAAGAAAATTCAGCAATCAATTCTTCCATTTTGGCTACTTGTTCTTCTTTGGTTTTATTGGTCAATTGAAGGACACTCAAAATATTATCTTCAATGCTTAGTTTTCTAAAAACAGACGCTTCTTGTGCTAAATAACCAATTCCATTTTGAGCTCTTTTAAACATTGGGTAATCTGTAATGTTTAAATCGTCTAAATAAATA